>CAZCAL010000343.1:0-2949 GCA_964496625.1 uncultured Verrucomicrobiaceae bacterium
ACCCTCGCTGATGACCCAATCATTGCTGCGGCCAAAGGCGGTGCTGAGGCCCATATTGGGTGCCAGGGGGCGAACGGCGGGGCCACCCATTTTGGGGCTTAGCAGTCCGCTCACCGCCAGGGCTTGATCGCGGAGAAGTTCACCTGCTGGGCGGAAACGGGGGCCGCGCGCCAGCAGTCGATTGTCGGGATCGCGCTCGGTGAGGTCTGCGGTCGCACGGGAGGTCTGCTGGTAGGCCTTAGAGGTGACGAGGAGCTTCAGGACATGCTTCACATCCCACTTGCTGTCCATGAACTCAGCGGCAAGCCAGTCGAGCAGCTCTGGATGCACTGGTAGATCTCCCTGACTGCCAAATTCCTCGCTACTGCGCACGATCCCGACTCCGAATAGAGATTCCCAAAGTCGGTTAACCTTCACCCGTGCGGTGAGTGGATTGTTGCGATCAACGATCCACTTGGCCAGTGTCAGACGATTCATCGGTGCGCCTGCGGGGATTGCGTTGAAAGCGGCGGGCACTCCTTCGGTGACTTCATCTCCCAGGGCCTGCCAATTACCACGAAGTTGAATGTTCGTGATCCTCCGATCCTTGCCCGTCAGATCCTGCATGACGGGAACTGTGGCGGGTTTGCTGGATTCCAGTTGCTTTGTCAATGCGGCAAGGCGTTGGCGGTCCGGCGCTGCCTCTTTGGCGATGTTGCGAATGTAGTGGGAGGTAATGGTTTGCTGTTGCGCGGGGGAACGTTTGGCGGGCGCAATGGCCAGGGCATCGCGGACGGTTGCAGGCAGCGCTAGGTTTTTGCTGGCGCGTTCGTCATCGCTAAGGCGGAGGGCAAAGTTGCCGAGCACATGCTTCGGAAACGCGGAGCTCTGCTCGATGGTGAGGCGCAGGCGTGCCTGCGGCGGAATTTGTACCGGGCTGGCAGTGGTCAAAGTAAGGGTGTGCGGTTTGTCGGTGGCTCCGGCGATGGCCCAGCCTTGGTTGATCTTATCCTTGGGCTTGAGGATGGATGCGGCGGTGAACCCGCTTTGTTCAAAGTCGGCACTGGCACTGGCAAAGCTGATTTGTGTCTGGCCAGTGGTTTGAAATTCTTGGCTCACTTTCGGCGCGTTGGACTGTGGGCCGCTCTGCCAGATGGGCTGTCTTTTTTCATCGAGGGCGATGACGCGATAGCCGTCCAGGCGGGAGGTGGTGTTACCATCGGTGCGATTCCACACGACGATGCGATGGATGGGCTGGGTGCTGAGCAAATCTACCTCCCACCACGGGTCGGTATCGTTGCCTGAGGTGTGGGCGACACTGCCCTTCGCGTAGTCGCCTGCGGTGTTGCCATCGATGGCGCGTTTGGCTTCAGCCTCGGTGTATTGGCTGCTTTGTTTGGCGCTGCCTTTTTGCGCGATGTTGTTGGTGCCATTGAAGATCTGCACTTCTGCCAGTTGGAGGAATTTTTTGGCACCGGGGAGCTCGATCCTGACAAAGCGTGCGCTCGGCGGCGGCATCGTGCCTTGGGGGATGATCTCTGCCTTTACATCGGTGATCACAAAATTGTTAAAGCCTGGCTGTGGGGCAGTATCGATGGCTAGTGCTGTGAGCTGCTTTTGCGTGACTGGCAGATCCAAGGTCAGCGTCTCTTGGTCCACTGGCTTTGGCAGCCTGATGCTGCCGTTGGCTGCGATATTGGCCGTGGCTCCACTCTTTGCCGATACGGATGCGGGGCGCGCGGCATTCCATGTCAGCGGTCCGCTGAAGCTCTTTTCCCAGGCTGCTTGCCCGGCAGTGAATGCAGCGGGCGGATGGCTAAAACGATCCTCGATGCTGGCGATCTCGGCTTCGATTTTTTTCCTTTGTTCCTTCAATGCTGGCGTGAGGAACTCGTGGACGGGAGTTTCATCTTTGCGGTCTGCGTCCGCGCTCTGATTGAGGAAGGCGTAGAACTGAAAGTACTCCTTTTGCGTGATGGGATCAAACTTATGGGTGTGGCATTGGGCGCAGGCCATCGTCGTGCCCATCCACACCGCCATCGTGGTGTTGACGCGGTCGATGATGGCGGCCACGCGGAATTCTTCAT
This sequence comes from uncultured Verrucomicrobiaceae bacterium, assembly GCA_964496625.1. Classification (GTDB taxonomy): domain Bacteria; phylum Verrucomicrobiota; class Verrucomicrobiia; order Verrucomicrobiales; family Verrucomicrobiaceae; genus JACKQF01. The sequence goes on from CAZCAL010000343.1 coordinate 2,067, forward strand.
CGCTGGTCCCGCCTTCGTTTTGGGTCATTGTGTTGCGATGAAAGGCCGTGGCGGTGAGCTGATCATCCGTGGGGTTCGGCAAGAGATCACCAGCGAGTTGCTCGATGGTGAATTGGTCAAAGGGCATGTTGCTGTTCAGCGCATTCACCACCCAATCGCGATAGCCCCAGATCTCGCGTGGCTGATCGCTGGGGTAACCGGAGCTGTCTGCATAGCGCGCTAGGTCCAGCCAGATACGCGCCCAGTGTTCACCGTACGCTGGCTTGCCGAGGAAATGATCCACCATCTCTGCGTAAGTGCTTGGGGCTTTGTCCTCGGCGCTGAGTCCTGGGAGGTAGTGGTTTAATTCGTCAAGGGTGGGTGGCAGTCCCGTGAGATCGAGAGCGACGCGTCGCACTAGGGTGGCAGGGTCTGCCTGCGGCGAAAACTTCAGACCCTCTGCAGCCAGACGCTGGGAAAGAAAGGCATCCACCGGGTTCGCCATCTTTGTCTGGGCCGTGGGTGCCTCGGGGCGGACGACCTTTTCATAGCTCCAGTGCTTCCCCCACTTTGCTCCTTGAGCGATCCACTCCTTCAGCAGCGCGACCTGCTGGGGCGGGATGGTCTTGTGCTGCTTCGGCGGCGGCATCACTTCTTCGGGATCGGTGGAGATGATCCGCTCAATAAGGGCACTCTTTTCCGGATGGCCGGGGACCACTGCCGTCACCCCATCGTGCGTCGCCTTTGCAGACGCCTCTTCATCGAGCCGCAGATCGGCCTCGCGCTTCTTATCATCAGGGCCGTGGCAAAAGAAGCAGTTCTCCGAGAGGATAGGCCGGATTTGGCGCGAAAAGTCAATCGTCGCCGCCGAAGCCGCGCCGTTGAATACGGTGGCGGCGATGGC
>CAZCAL010000343.1:2959-5541 GCA_964496625.1 uncultured Verrucomicrobiaceae bacterium
GATCATGCAGGTTGGGGAACGAGGATAGTACGTCGCTTGCGGTGGCGGGTGATCAGGAATTGGTGATCGGTGCCAAGCAGGGATCACTTATCACTGGTTCCCACCCGCCGCCCCACGGATGAACCGTGCCAGATCACCCTTCTGCTTCTTCAGGTCAGGCTGATTCAGGTACATCATGTGGCCTGCGGTGTAGTCGTCCATGGTGATGTTTTTCAGCAGGTCGGGGTGCAGGCTCATGTGCCAAAAGGTGTAACGGGTGGCGTAGTAAGGCGTGGCCATGTCGTAATAGCCGCTTGAGACGTGGACCTTTAAGAAGGGGTTCGCCGTCATGCTATCGCTCAGCGTTTCAGAGACGTTGGCGAATTCATTGTCTGCCGCCCAGTTCCAGCGACCGACACCGGCCAGGATGTTGTAGGGGCGCTCGTCCTCGAACTTCAGATCGTTGCGGACGTAGTGATTGAAGGTGGAGGCAAAGGCGCTGAAAACTGCGTCCGCGCTGGGATCACGCTCGGCATCATTGTTGAGCGGGTCTTGTACATAGCTGGTGTAGCGACTGTCAAACCGACCCGTCACCAGCTTCTGATCCCGCAGCAGTTCTGCATTGAAGCGGGAGAGGCCGACGCGCAGATTCGCCCCATCGATGAAGCGCTCGCTCAGACCCGTCAGGCGCGCCATTTTCTTCACGATGTCTGCACGCTCGGCACCACTCAGGTTGCTACCGCGGAGCAGGGCCTGATTGTAGTCGCCAGAGGCAAAGGCCTCCGCCTGCTTCAGCACATCCTGGAGCGGCAACTTCTGCAGGTCTGCGGGCAGTTTTTTGTGATACCATGCCGTCGCCGCATAGCTGGGGAGGTAGAGGACGTGCGGCAGGTCATTGCCTTCACCGCCCCAGACGGTTTGAAAGTTTAGCACTGTGGAAACCAGCATGATGCCGTTCAGATTCATGCGATGCGTGCGGATCAGTTCTCCGCTCAGGGCGGCGGCGCGGGTGGTGCCATAGCTTTCTCCGATCAAAAACTTGGGCGATAGCCAGCGGTTGTTCTGCGTGACAAAGAGCCGGATAAACTCCCCGATGCTCTTGGCATCCTCGTTGATGCCGAAGAAGTTCTTGGCGTCGTCAGGCTTCGCCGCGCGACTGTATCCGGTGCCCACTGGATCGATGAAGACGAGGTCCGTCTCGTCCAGCAGGGAAAACTCGTTATCCACCAGTTGGTAGGGGGGCGGCAGGGCAAAACCATCCTCCCGCAGCTTCACCCGCTTTGGTCCCAGCAGGCCCATGTGCATCCACACGGAGGAAGATCCGGGACCCCCGTTGAAGGAGAAAGTCACTGGCCGCGTCGCTGCATCGGTGATGCCCTTCCGGCTGTAGGCGATGTAAAAAATATCTGCCGTCGTTTTCCCCTCCGCATCCTTCAGTGGCAGCGTCCCCGCCGTCGCGGTGTAGTCGATCTTCTGGCCGTTGAGAGTGATGCTGTGCTCCGTGACGGAGTCCTTCTTCGCTTCCTCCTTCTTTGCCTCGTCCTTTTTCGGCTCCTCTTTCTTTTCAGCGGCAGCGTCTGGTTTAGCCTCCGCCTTTTCAGCGGGTTTTTCCGCCGGTTTGTCATGCGGATTCGGGGCCGGTGTTTGGGCGGATAGGCTCACTGAAAACCCGAGGGTGATGGCGAGGGCAAGGAGGCGGGGGCGGATCATGGGCGGCAAATCTACGCGAACTCCGCCGGGGCGCAAAGGCGGCTTTATTCGGCCTTTCTGACTTTTTGGCAGGGACATTGCGTTACAAAGCGTCACCCAACGCTCTAGTTTCTTGCCTGATTGCGTGCTTGGGGCTAAAGCCCTAGCTCGGTATCAACCCTATCCGTAACATGACCTCCATCAGCAATTCCTCTGCGCCGCTTCGGGTTTTCGTCAGTTATGCTCACGACGATAGGGACTTTAAAAAGCAGTTCGACAAAAACCTCACCGTCCTGCGCGAACAGGGAAAGATCTCCTTTTGGTCCGATGGCGAGATCATACCGGGCTCCCATTGGAATCAATCGATCACCGATGCCATGATGCATGCGGACATCATCATCTTCCTGGTCAGCACCAGCTTCCTTGCCTCAGACTTCATCCGAAATAAAGAGGTGCCTCTGGCCATGGAGCGCGTGCGAGCGGGCACTGCGATCCTGGTTCCCGTCATTCTGAAGGAGACCCCCGGCTGGGAGGATGAGGATTGGCAGATCTGCCAGGTCCTGCCGCACGAGGTCAGGCCCGTCGAAGATTGGCCTTCCATAGAGCGCGGTTTTGCGGAGGTGGAGAAAGGGCTGCGCAAGCTCATCAAATCGCAGGGCACCAAGCTGCCTCCTGGTCCTGTCGGCGGTCCGCCCCCGCCATCGTCGCCTCCGATTCAAGTTCAGCCCCTCATCTCCGGCAGGACTCTCACCATCATTGGCATTTTGGGGCTGATGGTCGGAATCTCCGTCCTCTGGCGCAGCGCTCCCCCGGCATCCACCGTATCCGCACCGGCCATTCCCTTGATCCCTCCATCCACACGGTTGCTCACCTTGACCGGGGAGGAAGCCATGCCGGGGACGAAGATTGATGCC
>CAZCAL010000344.1:0-5513 GCA_964496625.1 uncultured Verrucomicrobiaceae bacterium
AGGAAGCTTTTGCTGCGAATTTTCCAGGTCGGATAGCGCGATTCCAGATGGGTGAAGACGAAATCATCCTGCGACAGGTAACCCGTGCAACGCGCATGTTGCACTCCAGTCTCGACTGCCTGCGTGCTGCGGGTTGGTTGGTCGAAAGAACTGGAACCGTCACCGATGCGGATCGTCGTCCTTGGGCGCGTTTTGAGGCTCGGAGGGAGGGTGCGGTCGTCGAGGTGCTCGAACAAATTCGCGATGCAAAAGGAGGCCATGAAACGGACGTGTCTGCCTGGTTTTGGTCGGCGCTTTTTCACCCCGAGGCGGGTCCGTGGTTCGCCTGCACTCGCTTCCGCGTTCTCAAAGCGGACAAGTAGGCGCGTGGCGAAGTTTGTGGAGACAATCGAGAGCAAATATGCCAGAAACTAGTAGATGCCCATTTACGGAACCGCACTGCTCTCCCTTTGCTTGCTCATCGGCCTCATCGCAGGACGGATGCTGGGCGTCGCGCTCGGTGTTGATGCAGATGTTGGCGGCGTCGGCATTGCGATGATCTTGCTCATTCTTGGTTGTGATGTCCTTCAGCGCCGGGGTCTACTGAAGCCTCCTACTGAAACGGGCATCACTTTTTGGGGGCAAATGTATGTGCCTATCGTCGTTGCGATGGCAGCCAGCCAGAACGTGCGAGGGGCAATGAGTGGTGGGTTCATGGCGATCTTGGCTGGTATTGCTGCGGTGGCGGTGAGTTTTCTGCTTGTGGGTGTATTCGCGCGACTCGGGAAAGGTGGGGAAGAAGTGTGATGCAGGTTTTGGAAAACGTATTGGCAAAAAACGGCTTGCTCACCGCCTTTGCGGTCGTTGGCATGACCATGCTGATCTCGTATTGGGCAAGCGCGAAGCTCACTCGAGGACGTCTTCATGGTAGCGCCATTGCCATCCTCATCGGACTTGTGTGCGCGGCATTTGCTGGAGGCAAACAGGGCGTGGCAGACCTGCCGGTGCTCTCTGGTGTGGGCCTGATGGGTGGCGCGATGCTGCGTGATTTTGCCATCGTCGCTACCGCCTTTGGAGTGCGTATGGAGGAGTTCACAAAAAGTGGGGTGATCGGCGTTGTGTCGCTCTTCACTGGAATTTTTGTCTCGTTCTTTGCCGGGGGCGTGGTGGCCTACGCATTTGGTTATCGGGATGCCGTCAGCATTACGACCATCGGTGCCGGAGCGGCAACCTACATTGTCGGTCCGGTCACCGGAAGCGCCCTCAACGCAAGCAGCGAAGTGATCGCGCTGAGTGTCGCTGCCGGTTTGGTAAAGGCGGTCGTCGTCATGATTGCGACGCCATTTCTTGCGAAAGCCATCGGTCTGAACAGTCCGCGTTCCGCCATGATCTTCGGTGGCCTGATGGGCACCAATAGCGGTGTCATGGCGGGACTCGCTGCGACTGATCCAAAGCTTGTGCCATACGGTGCGATGACCGCCACTTTTTACACCGGCCTCGGCTGCCTGCTGGGGCCTTCGTTGATTTTCATGATTGTTCGTTCCCTTGTCTAAACTTTATGCCGGACCTGCCCTTCCTCTCTCGTGCTCGATCACATAGCGACCATATCGCCTTTCGCACTGCGACGGCATCGCACACCTATCACGACATCCTTGATCGATCCGCACTCATTGCATCCACACTGCTGACCGAGGTCGATGACCTGAAGGAAGATCGAGTCGCCGTGCTGGTGACACCCGGGTTCGACTACACCTCGGCTCAGTGGGGTATCTGGAGAGCAGGAGGCATCAAAGTCCCGATCTGTTTGTCCGCTACCGAATCAGAGTGGGAGTATGCGCTGTCTGATTCGCAGGCGAGTACCGTAATCACAGATGTGGCGAACATGGCAAAAATTGCGCCGCTCTGTGCGAGGCTGGGATTGCGCCTCGTGAACGTGAATGACTGCGGTGGTGTTACTTTGAAGCCACTCCCGGAGATCGACGTGCATCGTCGGGCAATGATCCTCTATACCAGCGGAACGACCAGCAAACCAAAAGGGGTGATCACCACCCACCACAACATTCAGGCGCAAATCGAGAGCTTGGTTGAGGCGTGGGAGTGGCGTTCATCTGATCGCATTCCGATGTTTCTGCCCTTGCACCATATCCATGGCATCATCAACATCACTGGCTGCGCACTGTGGGCTGGAGCCATGATTGAGCCCTTTGCTCGGTTTGATTTGCCTGCCATCCTTGATCGGGTGCGCGCCGATGCCTACACGCTCTTCATGGCTGTGCCGACGATTTATGTTAAGCTCATTCAGGCGCTGGAAGTTGCCAGCGATGAGGATCGCTCTGCGGTTGTGGCTGGTTTTGGAAAGATGCGGCTGATGGTTTCCGGTAGCGCTGCCTTGCCTGCCCGCGTGCATGTGCAGTGGACCGCCCTCACTGGACAGCAGCTTCTTGAACGCTACGGCATGACGGAGATCGGTATGGCAATCTCCAACCTTTATAAGGGTGAACGACGGCCCGGTTCCGTGGGGGCCGCGTTGCCTGGTATTGAGGTTCGATTGAAGGCTGAATCGGGTGCGATCATCACCGGTGAGGATGAACCGGGCGAAATTCAGGTTCGCGGGCCTGGGGTGTTTGCGGCGTACTGGAATCGCCCTGAGGTCAGCACCGAGTCATTTGACGAAGGTTGGTTTCGCACCGGAGACATGGCTGTGCTGGAGCGCGGATACTATCGCATCATGGGGCGACTGAGTGTGGACATCATCAAGAGTGGTGGTTACAAACTCAGTGCATTGGAGATTGAGGCAACGCTGCTGGAGCATCCCCAAATTGTTGAGTGCGCGATCGTGGGGCTTCCTGATGACACTTGGGGTGAGGCGGTAAGTGCTGCAGTGGTGCTCAAAGACCAAGGTTCGCTGGACCTAGCTGCTCTGCGTGAATGGTGCAAAGAGCGGCTCTCAGTGTATAAGATTCCTCAGCGACTCCTGGTGGTGAACGAACTACCTCGGAATGCGATGGGCAAGGTGACCAAACCAGCGGTAGCAAAACTCTTCTGATCCGTTGGGGGTGGTAGCGTCAATCCCCATGATTAGACGCTACTTAAAAGGCGGATAAAAGAGTCGTTCGCCGAATTCAATGTAGGCGTCTTCGTTGGACTTGAGGAAGATGCGCCCTTTGTGATCTTGATAGACATTAAAGCGCCCCGTAGATTCGGGGCCGAGGCGAGTCATGAGGGCATCGTCGCGCCGTGTTGGTTGGTGGAGACGACGATAGAGACCTTTTTCTTGAGAGGCGAATTTGAGGTTTGGCTCAAAGAAGTCGTTGGAACCGATGCTGGAGTAGTAACTGCTGTCGCCGAGGGCTGTGGGATACTCCGTCCAGTCATATTGGTCTGGATGCAAATGAATGCGCCAAGCTAGGATAACAACGGAGACAAACAATACGGCCCAGGCGAGCAGGATGCGGCCTGGGGTGTCGCGAATGGTGTTGCTGTTGGACATGCCAGACACTGATGCCTCATGTTTCAGTCAACATCCAGGACTTCAAAAAGATTGTGCCGCGTGTCTGTCCAGGCATCGACGTTCAAAGGTTCATCTGCGTCCCACGGAGACTCGGGCGGCGTGGCGATGAGGAAAGGATCGTTGTTTGTTACAAGGACGTAGTCGGTGATGTCGTGATCTCCATTGCTGTCCGTCTGAATGCGGGTCGTTTTCATGCCGATCTGCTTGGCAATCTTTTCAATGACGGGAGCCAGCGAGAGATAGCGATTGGTGACGTGCACAGCGATGATCCCATCGACATTCATGTGGCGCATATAAATTCTGAAGGCCTCGACCGTCAGTAGGTGCACAGGAACGGAGTCACCGCTGAACGCATCCAGTAGCAGGACGTCGTAATGCTGGTCTGGCTCTCGTTCGAGGTTGAGGCGTGCATCCCCTTGCACGATGTCCAGTTGGCCGCCTCGGGCGATGAAGTCGTCTTGGTAGGTGAAGTATTTCTTGGAGAACTCGATGATCTGCGGATTGATTTCGTAAATCCGGTAGGTGTCGCCTTTACTCCCATAAACGAGTGCGGTTGCGGTGCCCATGCCGACAATGCCAACGCGTACGCCCTGCTTGGTTTCAAAGTTGTCCAGTGCCTTACCGATGCCGGTGTGGTGCCCGTAGTAGCTCACTGGTTCGGTGCGGTCGCCAGGGCCCATGTTTTGCAGGCCATGAATGATGCCGCCGTGATAGAGTTGCCGATACTTTTCGCCGTATTCTTGATCAAAGTCTTCGAAAACGGAGATCGCTCCGTAGAAGTTCCTCGCCCGAGCAATCCGAGGTTCGTTCTCAAAACTCCAGCCGCCCAAGAAGGTGAATCCAGAGATCGCAGCGAATCCTGCGATGAGCGAGAGTGCGGCCCGCCCATCTTTCGATTCACATTTGAAGGCACTGCTAACTAGGGCAAGGCAGGTGATTCCCAGTAGGACCATCAGACCGATTGGCCATTCCACGTATTGATCAAACACACGCGGTGCGACAAGGCTAACGGCCAAACCGCCCAGTGCCCCACCTGCTGACATGAGGAGATAAAATTCGGTGAGGTGGGCCGGACTTGGTTTTAGGCGCACGAGTTCACCATGGCAAACCATGCAACCAAAAAACATGGCACCGAAGCAGACGGAGAGCTCTGCGCGGAAGTTTTTGAGCCATTCGAGGGAGATGCTCTCATGGGTGCCGATAACATAGGGTAGGGTGATTTTTTCCGGGATGACATGATATCCGGACGCTAGGAGGATGGCACCGATCGCAAGGATTCCCCAGAACCACGGCTGATACCATCGCTCATGATCGAAACAGATGATAAAAGTGATGAGGTAGAGGCTGAGTGGAACGACCCAGAGGAAGGGAACGACAGCAACATCTTGGCAGACGTGATTTGTTGCGGCCAGTAAGATCATCGTGGCACAGGCCGGCAGTAAAACCCAAAGTATTCGCCGCCACCAACGGATGGGTTGATCTGGCTCGGCTGCATCGGAATCCGTGGTCGCAGGGCTTGCTTCTACCTTCCGATCCTTCAGCAGGCAGAGCAAGGACAGCGCGACAAAGAAGGCGAAGGCGATCGACCAAAGCACCGTCTGTCGCAGCACGTCGAGCCGCGGTTCGAAGAAGAACGGGTAGCTGAGCAGGGCTACAAGGGAACCTACATTGGAAAGAGCGTACAAGCGCCATGGCCGCCCTTGGGGATAGGAGCGGGTGAACCACACCTGGACAAGCGGGCTGGTGCTAGAGAGAACAAAGTATGGGAGTCCGACCGTGGCGAGCAAGAGAAGCAAAATGCGGCCCTCTGGTGCCTCGTTCCCAATGGGTTTCCACGTTTCTGCCGGGGAGATGGGGAGGACTGCCAGCGCGGCGAGCACCAAGATGCCATGAATTAACCACTGCTTTTGCCTGGGTAACAGCGTCAAGAGGTGGGCGTAAGCGTACCCCAAAAACAGCACGCACTGGAAGAACAGCATGCAGGTCGTCCACACCCCGGGACTGCCGCCGAACCAGGGAAGGA
>CAZCAL010000345.1:0-4755 GCA_964496625.1 uncultured Verrucomicrobiaceae bacterium
GTCCTCTGCGCCATTACCGTCCTCGGTCTAACTCCAGCCAATGCCCTCAGGGCTGACGAAAACCTCTTCGGCTACACCTACGGGGCGGAGACGCTGCCAAGGGGAGAGTCCGAACTCTACACCTGGCAGACTTTTCGCTTTGGGAAGGAATCTGGAAGCTACTTCGGTTGGGACCAAAAATATGAATACGAGTGGGGCATCACGGATCGACTCCAAGCCTCCCTTTATCTCAACTTCAATGCGGTTGATATTGAGGGTGTTCCCGGCTTCGCCGATCGCAACGACTTCGGCTTTATGGGCACCCAGTTCGCTTTGAAGTACAACGTGCTGAGCCCCTTCAAGGACCCCATTGGCATTTCATTTTACGTCGAACCTGGCTACATATCGAGGGATCGGACGACGGGTGAACCTATGGATGGTTTTGAATTGGAGACGATGATCATCATCCAGAAAAACTTCTTTGATGACACGCTCATGTGGTACACCAACCTCTTCGGAGAGTTTGCCTGGGAAAAAATAGATGGCGAGTACGGTCACGGCTGGGGGCCAACTGCGTTTTCTGGCCTGATCTACCGTGTGGCTCCGAACTGGTTCGTTGGCGTGGAAGGGCATGTGGATCAGGACTACGATGGATTTCAAATCAGCCATTTCCAACACTGGGATGCCTTTGCCGGACCAGTCATCCACTACGGTGGTCAAAAGTGGTGGGGTACCTTGAGCCTGCAAAAAAACTTGGCCAGCGGTCCGGACACTTCCGGCTCAAATCTTGACCTGGATGACCATGAGGAGCTGGAAGTGAGGGTCAAAGTCGGGTTCAACTTCTAATCATTGGTTGGGGAAGCGGGGTTGGTTTGGTTGGCCAGCCCCGCTTTGCTCTTTTGAAAGCAAACGTAATTCTATGAAACGTCGCACGCTGATTGCCTCCGCCTTGGCCCTGAGCCCCATCCGATGGGCTCGGGGCGAAGTGTTTTTGTCTGCCGAACAAGCAGGAGCGCTCTTTTTCCCCGGTCAAAAGCTCCGACCTCTGGTTGTCCCACTGACCTCAGATCAAAAGAAGGAAATCACCAAGTCATCAGGAGTCAGAGTTCGCGGGGATGCGATCCATGCCTGGCGGAATGCAGGTGGAGACTGGCTCATTTGTGACAACGTCATCGGCAAGCACGAATACATCGATTTCGCCGTTGGACTGAGTAAGGCCGGCAGCGTTCTCGGGGTAGAGATCATGACCTATCGCGAGACTTACGGCGATCAAGTGAGACTGCCAAAGTGGCGAGAGCAGTTTAGCGGCAAGTGTGTTGCCGAGCCGATCAAGATCGATGCCGATATCAAAAACATCTCTGGGGCGACCCTATCCTGCGTGCATGTGACGGAAGGCGTCCGGCGGCTACTCCACACTCATGCGCTAGTTCTCAAAAACCTCGACCCATCATGATCCGTCGCTGCCAACCCTTGCTAGGAACCTTTGTCGAAATCAGCCTCGATGGCGCTTCGGAGGAGAATCTGCACCGAACGGCGGGAAAGGCCTTCGAACTCATTCGAGGTATCCAGCATCTGATGGGCTTCCACGATCCAGAGAGTGATGTCTCCCGCCTCAATCGATGTGCCCACGTCGCGCCCCTGCGCGTGCATCCGTGGACCTATGACGTGATCTCAAAGGCCATCAAAATTAGCGAGGAAACGGAGGGGGCCTTCGATATCACCATCGCTCCGCAGCTTGTTCGCTGGGGCTACCTACCCAGGCACACTGCTACGACGGCGATGACCGAGGCGGGGCTTTGGAAGAGTATTGAACTCTTGCCAGACGCACGCATCAGGTTTCACCGACCGCTCCAAATTGATCTGGGAGGAATTGCCAAAGGGTATGCGGTGGATAAGGCGATCGACTGGTTGGCCACGCTTGGAGTCAGTCAAGCTACCGTGAATGCTGGCGGCGATTTACGCCTACTCGGGATACAAGATGCCCCCCTCGTCATTCGAGATCCTCGCAAACCTCAGGAACATCTCCATTTAGCGCTGCAACTACGCCCTGCCGTGGCCACAACGGCGGCCTACTTTGTCCGCAAGCGCGTTGGACTTGCTCAGGTCACCCCCATCGTCAATCCCCACACCGGTAAACCAATGCGCAATAATTTGAGTGTGTCGGTCTTCGCTCATACCTGTGTGGAGGCGGATGCATTGACAAAAGCAGTCCTCATCGCCCCTCAGGAGACCTGGAGTAGGGCGCTTAAGGCCCACGATAGCATCGCCTTATTCATCAACCATCGAGGGGAGCAGGTCATCTTTCCCGCATGAAGCGCATCGGGTTACGCTTTCCCAAGTGGGCGCGCCTTGCATTCTCCACCGGCTTTCTGGTGAGCCTTACCACAGGCATCCTTTGGTTTTGCCTGGGTCGCTGGGGTGATGTTGAAGGTGAATTTGGACCGGAGAAACACCCTTGGTTGGGCGTCCTTGCGAAACTTCACGGTGCAGGGGCTTTTTTTGCCCTGATTGCCTTTGGCATGATCTGGGCGGCTCACGTCCCGGTGGGTTGGAGGTCTCAACTGAGCCGCAAATCGGGCGTTTTCACCATTGCTTGTGGCTGGCTTCTCATCATCACCGCTTTTGGTCTCTACTACTGAGGATCATATGATTGGAGATCAAGGATCGTTTGGGTTCATCTCACAGCAGGACTCCTTTTGCCAGTCTCCATCGTCCTCCATGTTCGTCAGCGCCTCCGGCAGAGGCGCTGACAAGCTGAGCTACTCACTTCCCGCCACTGAGAATCTTCTGCGCTTCTTCCGCACCGATCTCGCGCACAAAAATGTTCCGCCAGCGGATCTCTCCGCCGTGTGTTTGCAGCATGATCGGGCCTTTGGCTGGCAACGCCTGTGTGCGATCCCAGTAATTTTCCATGACCGCCCCATCGACCACGAGCTTGTCATTGAGCCAGACCCAAGTTTTTGCGCCGATCTGACGGATGCGGAAGCTGTTCCACTCGCCGAAGGCTTTGTCCGCCACCACCGCTGGGTCACGTCCCGGTGTGTTTGGTGTGTTATTGAAAAGCCCGCCTGAGCCGAGGTGTGGCTTGCGGTCTGGCTTCGCAGGATCAAAGACCTGGGTATTGTCCCAGATCTGCACCTGCGGGGCTCCTCGCAGATAGATGCCGCTGTCTGCATGAGGCACCGTCTTGTACTCGATGTGTAGTTCGATATCGCCCAAGTCCTCGTTCGTCGTCGCATACGGACCAGTGCCGACGTTCACGAGTTCACCGTTTTCAACATGCCAGTGTTCGGCGAATTCCTCGCGCATCTTCTTCAGTGCTGCTTCCTTCTTTTCGCCCTGAAGTTTGACTACGGAATGAGGGTTTAGACCATACCAACCGGTCAAATCTTTGCCGTTGAACAGCGCCCGAAACCCCTCCGGTGGGGCAGGGTCCGCAGCGAAAAGTGGTGTAGCGAGGAGGGTGACGGCGAGAAGGGTTCGGATCATGGATTCGTGCAGTGGGATGGTTGAGTCATAGATTACGCGGGATGGTGCCGACAATTTCCACCGCCACAAAGATTGCGAAGGTCATCCTAAATTGACCCATCGAACAGCGTTAACCTACTTCATGAATCATCGACCTCTCATTGCCACCGCACTCTGTGCAATGTCCGGCCTCATTGGAGCCGCCGAAACAGCGCCAATTCTGCATCCGAAAGGCACGCCTCTACCGCACAATCATCAAGGTCCCTTTGTCACGGCTGCCGATGGCTCAGTGCTTTGCATTGATGCAAAGAATGCGCTGCGGAGTTCTGATGAGGGCAAAACTTGGTCCAGCACCGCCCTTTTTCCTGAGTCGGGAAAGTTCACTGTTAGCAATGAGCGAGCTCTCCTGCGAACGCGTGAAGGCATCATCATCTCAGCCTGGATGAACGGCGCGGAACGCAGCACGCCGACGGGCTGGCGATGGGGGGATAAGGACGTCAGCTGGAAGGACTTCATCTTGCCGACTTATACCTGTCGCAGCACAGACGATGGCAAATCCTGGGAGACACCCGTAAAGCTTAGTGATCCGTGGTGCGGTTGCATTCACTCGCTCATTCAGATGAAGACTGGCCGCATCGTCCTAGTGGGGCAAGAAATCATCCCCCAGTGGCGACACGCCACCGTGATGTGGGCCTCCGATGATCTCGGCCAGACATGGCAGCGTGGAGATGTGTTGGACTACGGTGTCGGCGGGCATGATCACGCTGGTTCCATTGAGGGCAGCGTGGTGGAACGCACCGACGGCTCCCTGTATCTGTTGCTGCGCACCGAATCCGGCTTCCTTTGGGAGGCGACTTCCAGCGACGGCTTAAAGTGGCAGGGGCTCAAGCAATCGAAGCTGCCCTCGGTGACCTGTTGCCCACAAATGATGCGCCTCGCCGATGGACGCATCGCCCTTCTGTGGAACGCCCCACCTCGGCACCGAACAGACAATCATACCCTTCGTGCTGAACTCTCTCTCTCCTTCTCAAGTGATGAGGCGCAGACATGGTCAAAACCTGTCATTGTCGCTGCGAACTATACCGGTGGCGGGCGGGTCTCCTACCCTTATCTCTACGAGCGTCATCCTGGCGAATTCTGGATCACCACCATGCAAGGTGGCCTGCGGATGAAGATCCAGGCCAGTGAGCTAGCGGCCGCAGAGATCCCCATCTTTAAGCCGCAGCCAGCCCCCGAACCGAAGCCCAACGGCATCATCATGTTTGGCGATTCCACCACCGCCTATCGGAATGGAGCGGTGCAAAAAGT
>CAZCAL010000345.1:4765-5506 GCA_964496625.1 uncultured Verrucomicrobiaceae bacterium
AAAGTCTATTCCGTCCGCGTGGATGAAGCCCTGCAAAGCATCGGATCAAGCCTCAGCGTGCACAATGCAGGCATCGGTGGGAACACCACTCGCGACGCATTGAAGCGCATGGATCGCGATGTGCTGCGCTACCAACCCAAAGTCGTCGTTTTGCAATTCGGCATCAATGACGCAGCGGTAGATGTTTGGAAAAAGCCAGCCGCGACCGAATCCAGGATGCCATTGGCGGAGTTCACCGCCAACCTCCGCAGCCTCATCGCCAGTGCGAGGGAACATCAAGCCAAGGTCATTCTCATGACCACCAACCCCGTGCGTTGGACATCCAAACTGAAGGAACTCTACGGCAAACCACCCTACAACCCCGATGCGGCGGACGGTTTTGAGTCCGCCAAACTCCAGGCATACAACGAAGCCGTGCGATCGCTTGCGCGTGAACTCAAAGTCCCATTGGTCGATGTGCGCGCCGCCTACGAAGGCTTTGCTGCCAAACACCAAACCACAGTGGACGGACTCCTTCTTGATGGAATGCACCCCTCTGACCTCGGGCATCAACTGGTGAGCGAGCTTCTCCTCCCAGCAATTAGAGATGTTGTGAGATGACTTCGTGAGAACGTCCGGCTCAGACTTGCGGCATCGCAAAACCCGCGTACTATCCCCGAACACAGATGCACCCGTAGCTCAGTGGATAGAGCAGCGGATTTCTAATCCGCTGGTCGTTGGTTCGATCCCAACCGGGTGCGC
>CAZCAL010000346.1:0-4731 GCA_964496625.1 uncultured Verrucomicrobiaceae bacterium
TGGCGGTAAGTGTCATCTGCCTCCTCCAGGTTAACGGTGATCACCCCATTCAGATGCCCCATCGTCACCTCTGGATTGGCTACCGAACTGACGATATCAAAAGCCAGCCCCGTCTCAGGATCTTCCGTCTTGGATGGCACCGGGATTCCCATCCGCAGCAGCGTGTAGAGCAATCGACGCTTCGCCATCTCCATCCGCCCCCAGAGCAACCGGTTGCGGTCTGTCGCCAAATCAGGAATGGTCCGATTCATTCGACAGGCAAGGCAAAGCTCCAACTTTGAGTCCGTAGGGAGTAGCCAATTGCAAACGCCATGCTTCACGCCATTGGCACATCGCTTCATGCGCCCACCTTGACGCACCCTCACCATCGTCCCAGAGCGGGGATTGTAACCCGCCGCCTCACCACACCTTAGGCACTTAAAACTACCGAAGAAGAGGACATTACCGCAGTCACAGGTGAATCGTTGCATGATGAAGACACCATTCCATCGCCGCAAATCGACGGGTTGTCATGCAATCGTTCACCTTCAGCCAACAAGCCTCCCAATCAGAGGCGCTCGCAGATCTTTTGCCTTGGGATTCATCGCCGTGATGCTGCTCAGGAAACTCAGTGTGATCTTGTCTCCATCAATCTTGCAGGTCACCAAATCACTGTGCGGTGTTTCATAATACCGCCACTTCATGACCAGCGTCGTTTCGTCAGCCCATGCAGCGGTTGCCGCAATCTTAGTCAACGGATTCCCCTTCGGCGCACCTCCTGAAATCAGGCGCGGAGGTGTGCCAGGGATTGCCGCCTCGCCGCGTTGCCATTGACCGATCCCGCACTTCACGGATCCACCCGCGACAGCGAACACGCAAGACCCCTCACTAAAGGTGAACGAGGCTTTTTCGATATTCAGATCATTCCGCTCAAAGCTGATGGTCTTCCCCGCAAGCTTTACAGCGGTGGGGGAGGTGCGGCTCCCCTGCAAGGGTGCCAGTGCCAGCTTTTTCAATGTTTGATCAAGCATTGGTGCCGCCTCGTGCGCATCGAAGGCTGGCAAAAGATGCTGCCAGACAAGGTCCAACTGACCCTGCATGTTCTTATTTTCGCTGGTCATCACGATCACCGCATCCTGCTCTGGCAAAACGATGGTGAACTGGCCAAAGGCACCATCCCCGCGGAAGGCAGTGCCTTGACAGCGCCAGAACTGGTAGCCATACCCCTGCAGCCAATCATTCTTCGCCTTTGGACGATCCGGCTTATCCCCACCTGGCTGCTGCACGTGAAACCGCGTCGCCTCCTCCACCCAGGCAGCAGGCAGGATCTGATTCCCCTTCCACTGTCCCTTTTGCAGCAACAATTGACCAAACTTTGCCAGCCCCTCCGTCTGAATGCTCAAGCCCCAGCCGCCCGTATTGATCCCACGCGGGCAGGTCTCCCAGCGCATTCCAGAAATCCCGAGCGGCATGAAGAGTCGCGGCGTCAGGTATTCCAGCACCGTCTGCCCAGTCACCTTTTGCACGATCGCGCTGCACATGTAAGTGGCCACACTGTTGTAAATGAAGTCCGTCCCAGGCTCGTGCGAGATCTCCTGCGCCAGGAACGTCCGCACCCAATTCTCCGTACTTACCACCTTCCCCGTCGGCTCCTTCTCATTGCCCGGCGTCATCGTCAGCAGATGCTTCACCTTCATCGCCGCTAGGTTGTCACTGATCTTCGCGGGAAGATCGTCCGGGAAAAATGAGATCACCTTGTCGTCAACGCTCATCTTCCCCTCCGCAACCGCCAGTCCCACCGCCGTCGAAGTGAAGCTCTTGCTCATCGAATACATCGTGTGCACAAACTGCGGCCCATAAGGGTCCCACCAGCCCTCCGCAATCACCTTTCCATGACGCAAAATCATGAGGCTATGCAGCTCCATCTGCGCCGCATCGATTGCCTCCAAAAAAGCCATGATCCCCGCCTCAGAAACCCCAGCCTCCAGCGCCGATCCACGGGGCAAAAGCACCCCCGCAGACTCCGCAAACCCTCGATGCCCCCAAAGACCCAAGGTCGAAAGACTGACCTGTTTCAGAAAGGAGCGGCGGGACGATTTCATCATGCCCCGATGTTTCAAGATTTGCCGCACGAACACAAGCACCAATACCTACTGATCGTCCAATCCCTGGTCCCGGATCGCCTTCACGATTTCTAGCAACCGCTTGGCCAATGGCGCGGTCAGATACCAATGAACGTTCTCACGATAGGGACGGCGAACAAAGGTATTGAGCGCCACCGTGCCCGGGCAGGAACCGGGGGCATGCGGGGGATAAATGCCTGGTTGATTGAAGAGGATCGTCTTGATCAACTTCACGCCTTTCCCTGCATCGCGAATCTGGTAAGGCACGCATTGAGTGGTGCTGGCGTTGTAGTGATCTTCGATAAAGTTGTAGTACGGCTCGCGCACTCCATCGGGTCCAGGTGCAGCCCAGTCCACGCTTTTGGGACTGGGGTCCATCAATTGGATGCCGATGATGCGATTCTCCAGATCGCAGATGAAGCTGATGTATTTGAAGCGATTGCAGCCATCCTCAAACGCCAGATTGCCATCCATCGCCATCATCATCACCTTCAGCGACCCTTGGGGGAAGGCTAGGTTTAGCATTGGGAATTCCCGCTGCTTGCGCGCACCTGCCGGGAGTTTTTTCAAGGCCTCATCCAAAGGCATGCGCCACGTCACAGGCCCCCAAATCGTGCCGGGGATCGCCGCTGGCACACTGGGATTTTTGCCCACCACCGCCTGGCTGTAGAACTCCAGCGAATTCAGCAGCACCTTCCGCGCGTGCACGTTGTGGGGCAGCCAATTCGGACCCAAGGCCATGTCATCAGGATGCGATGTGGTCTTGACCGATGCGGCTGCCGGGGGCGGCGTTGGGCTGGATGCTTTCGCCGCAGCAAGTCGCGCCTGTGCCTTCGCTCCTGTTGTCGGCACTCCAACTGGATTTTTCTGGGTGAATCGGCTGTAATCTGGACTGAAGACTAGATCGATCGTCTTCTGCGATGGGAACGTGATACGAAGGGTGGACGCATCCATCACCTTCCATTGGCTGGTCTTCTTCTCCTTCGTGATCAGCGTGCCATCGGGCTCAAAGATGACCTGCGTATCTGACTGCGCACTTTTCCAGGTCCAGACATAACCGGTCAAAGCAGGGACCAAGCCCCCAGTGGGTGCCTGGGCAGCGAGCGCCATCTGGAGAACGGCAAGCATGAGAATGACGATTCGAGGTGAGGTCATGGCTAGAAAGAATTAGACACTTCTGTCCGGCCACTCAAGATTGGCGAGGTGGTGACCGTGGGCGACAGCCCTGGGAGGAGGAGATATCCAAACCCTTTTTTCTGATGGCTGAGAAAGAGCCCAGAAAAATTCCCCTGCCGCAGCAAGACCTTTCCTGACACTGTATCTGAGAGGTTAAACGCGCCCGAAAACACTCCGGTGGAGGGATTGATCGTCATCCGCACCTTGCAGGGATTGCCTGAGGTCGCTGCGGCAAACACGGCGGCGTTGCGCGTCGTGATACGGAAGTTCTGGGCGAGGCTGGAGAACTGCGCCGCAGCCTCGACACCGCCCTGGGCGAAGGTGATATTGGCATTGGCTGAGCCCACCGCCACGTCGGGCCATTCAAGGATGATTGGAGCGGTCTTTGTCGGCCGGACCCATGGGGAGCCATCGACATTCCGTCGCAGCAGAGGAATCCCTGCGCTGTAGGTTCGGTCTTTGCTGTTGATTGGCCCAGACTTGAACTGCTCCGCCCAGCCGCTGATTCGATTTTCCGCCAGAGTGCTGCCCAGCGCGCAGCGAGGCAAACCAGTCACGGATCCCTTTCCCGCATAAAGAACTACAAACTGCGGTAACGATGCATCGGGCCACAGCGTGCCACTAAAGGTGTACGCAGCGCCATCCGCTGTGCGCCCCGCACCACGCACCGTGCCTGCCGCAGCAATCGTCATCTGCTGCCAAGCAGCGCCCAAGGGCTGGAGCACATCGGCCTCGGAACCAAGCGGCAATTCATGGATGCAGTTGTACGCAGTGGCATAGCCCGACGCCGTCTTGCCGCCCCAGACATGACGACGTCCATCAATGCCAGCAACACCCACCGCATCGCCCAGTGTTCCGATCACTTGGTTTTTGCTGCCATCAAACTCAAGCGCCAGCGCTAAAGGCACCTGACCGCGACGCACGATACTGACGGTCGCCACCGGGTTTGCCGTCAACGATGCCAGCACTCTGCCTCGAAGGGGATGCGTGAGCGCTGCGTTTTTCAGCGTGCCTGAAAAGGTCCCGCTATTCGTCACGGAGAGAGTCAAGAACCCGCCCAGTTGACCATTCACGGATGCATCACGTCCGACCAAACACGAATACGCACCCGCCACCCCATCAGGGAGCGCACTTACAGTGAGGGTAAACTCTTGAATCAAACCGCTACCCGCAGGATTCCGGGCACTGACCTTGACCTTGAAGGATCCACTGACATTGGGGGTTCCGGTCACTAGACCCGTGATGCGATTGTAAGTAAGCCCACTGGGCAAGCCTGTAACAACAAATCCGGAGGGGAACTCATCCGCCACCAGCTGCCAATTGAACGGAGTACTGACCCTAGATTCAGGCACTGCGATCACCGCGACAGTTGGCTTCACGACCACATGAACTGCCGCAGCATTTGTTTCAATCGACAGTGTATCCATGAAAACTGTGAACTTATAATTGCCCT
>CAZCAL010000346.1:4741-5491 GCA_964496625.1 uncultured Verrucomicrobiaceae bacterium
ATTGCCCTCTTCAGCATCGGTCATCTTCGTGATCCGCAGTCGCGAACTGTTCGCCCCGGAAATGGTCCCCCCACTTGCGCTCGGCCCATCTACCAAAAGCACCCCATTAAGACGCCACTCATAGCCAAACGTCAGACCCGAGGGCGCAGCAGCACTCACCGCCAAGTTCAAAGTCCCTTTCGTCGCTACCACCTGTGGCACCAGATTTACATCCACCACACCCAGCCGCGTCGCAGGGGCACTCGTCGCGGAGCCTGCATCATTGCTCGCGGTGACAGTGTAATTGCCGGCATCAGCAAGCCTCACCGATGGAAATGCAAGCGTCGGTGTAGTCTGCGCCGCCAAGGTTTTTCCATTTCGAGTCCATCGATAGCGCAGCGCCTTGCCTGTGCCATTCGTCATCAACGCATTTGAGCTGGCGAGAGGAACCAGAACATCGGTAGGCGTGGTTACCGTCGGGAGTGACTGTGTCGGCGTCCACACCAGATCGACTGCTTTATTCGTCTGCTTGATCGCAAACTCACCCAGGCCGGAGGTTAGAGAGTTTCCCATCGTATCCAGACTCACGCTGCCGAGGGAGAACTGGCCATTTACGGAGACAGCATTCCACAGTCTCCACGTCTGAATATTGTCCCAGAATTCCAAAGTGGAATCGACTTCACTTCCGGGGCCGTTCAGGACGATATCGACTGCGGCACCTGACTCAATGACCAAAGCCGCAACATTCGCAGGTGCACACACTGCGTCATT
>CAZCAL010000347.1:0-5068 GCA_964496625.1 uncultured Verrucomicrobiaceae bacterium
CAACGACTCAATATCCCGTTGGTAAAGGCGCCACAAAACGCCGATCCAGCCTCTGTGTGCTTTGAGGGCTACGAGCGCGCCGCAAAGACCGGCGCAGGCTTCCTGATCTGCGACACCGCAGGCCGCCTGCACACGAAGCACAACCTCATGGAGGAATTGAAAAAGGTGCATCGGGTGCTTGGGCGCAAAGACCCCACTTCCCCGCACGAAGTGCTGCTCGTCGTCGATGCCACCACCGGCTCCAACGCCCTCCAGCAAGCCCGAGAATTCCACAAGGCCATCCCCTTGACCGGCATCATCGCCACCAAGCTCGACGGCAGTGGCAAAGGCGGCGTCATCGTCGCCATCCAGCAAGAACTCGGCATCCCGACCCGGTACATCGGCCTCGGGGAGAGCGCGGAGGACTTCCAGATCTTCGATTCAAAGAAGTTCGTGGACGAGCTGCTGTAAGGGTAGGGAACGCCGTCACTCCGTCTCGGCAGTTCTCCACGGGTGCTCAAGCAGCCAAGTCAAGGCTTGCTGCACTCCGCCATTGACGTCTCGACTTCAGGGCGTAATCTCCTGCCACTTCCCCACAACGTCATGTTCTGCACCCTCACAACCTCCAGCCACAGCGCCGCGATCATCGCAGGGCCTTCTTGTGTCTGGGTGGCGAAGGTCTGAGCGGACTGACGCCACCACGCCCCTGCGGCATTGAGCCTCCGACTCATCTCATCGGACGAGCCTTGACCGCGCCTAGCCACCTCCTCATTCCAGGAGCGTCGGCTTTGGCTATCAGCCCATCTTGGGCACTCCCGTTCAGCACTTATTTTTCATCTTCTATTCCATGTCTCCCTCCGTCAGTTTCCAAGCAAAGCTCCACTACCAGGGGAAGCTCTCCGACCTCATGTCGGTCTTCTCCATGGGCCCGCTGCACATCATCGAATTTGATACCGATGAAGCGGGGATCATCCTCTTACAGCAGCACTACGGTGATCGATTGTGCCGCACCTTTCGCAATGCCAATGGCAAACAACTCACCTCCAGCCTCTTGATCTTCCGCCTCGCTGAAAACGAATTTATCTTCGCTCGTGGGGATGGCTGCAACGACATCGAAATCCTCGCGCCGTCCCAAGCGCGAGCCGATGCGTTGCTGGCGGAACTGCGCGCTCTGTTGGGCACGACTTCCAAGGTCGAAATCCCCGGCTTTGGGATGCTCTCGTTAACCTCCGACGGGCTCACCTGCGAGCGTGCCGAAAACATGCCCGCTCCTAGCGAGGAGGCCTTTCTCCACGCCGCCTATGGAAGCGACATCAACGAGTGGATCGATGCCTTCGCCGCCAAGACCATCGCTCGCAATGGAGGCTTCACTCTCATGGATGGTCCGCCCGGCACTGGGAAAACCAGTCTCATCAGCCAAATGATGCTTCGCCACAGCAAAACCCACGTCTTCTACGTGCTACCGGTCGCGCAAGCCAATGCGTTTGCTGCACCAGACTTCTTGCCGTTTTGGCAGCAGGAAAACTCCCGCCATCCAGACCGAGTCAAGGTCGTGGTCGTCGAAGATGCAGATCGGCTCTTGCGCCGCCGGAAGGAAGAGAGCAGTCCCATCCTTCCTGCGCTGCTCAATGTCGCGGATGGCCTCACGGGTCGGATGCTGCGTCTCCATGTCATTTGCTCCATCAATTGCCATTTGGACGAGCTTGATCCCGCTATCCTGAGACCTGGCCGACTTATCAATCACCGCCGCTTCGACCTCCTGGACACGACGGCGGCACTGACTGTGGCGAAACATGCGCAGCAGCCCTGGCAGCCCCGTCCAGGCTGCGACCGCTACTCGCTAGCAGAAATCCTCAACCCCATCGTGCTCGAAGAGCCCAAGCCGAAGCGTCTGCTCGGCTTCGCAGCATGAGTCATCCCCTTCCCTTATGATGAATGCTTCCCAACTCATTGAGCTCGGCCTCCCAAACGGCGAACCCGTCCGGCTGGCGCAGCTTTTCATTCGCGACTTCATCGCCTCTGGTGGCGATCCCTCGCAACTCACCAACGAACTCGGTGCTATCATCGCGGAGCCGCAGAAATTTCTTGGCGATCCTCTCCGTGAAGCCCTCGCCCGTGTGCTCTATGCGCCTGCCTACAAGCAGCGCGACAGGCTGGCCCCCTGGCAGCAGTGGGGCAGCGGGCTGGATGCAAACGCAGTCGCTCAGCTCGCCAATGCCTGCGCACTTCCCGTCGCTGTGGCAGGTGCGCTCATGCCGGATGCTCATCCTGGCTATGGGCTACCGATCGGCGGCGTCTTGGCTACAGAGGACTGCGTCATCCCGCATGCCGTCGGTGTGGACATCGCCTGTCGCATGATGCTGACGGTATTTGATCGCAAAGCAAACATCATCCCTGGCATGAAGGGCCGTCTTGCCAACATCATCGAAGATGAAACTCGCTTTGGCATGGGCGCTGAGTTCAAAACCAAACGCAATCACGACGTGATGGATGTAAACTGGAGTGTCTCGCCCATCACGCGTCGATACAAAGACAAAGCCTGGGCGCAGCTGGGCACCAGTGGCTCTGGGAACCACTTCGTCGAGTTTGGTGCCTTCACCGTCACTGAAGAAACGGAGGGGATGCGGCCCGGCGAATACCTCGCGCTCCTCAGCCACAGCGGATCGCGTGGCACAGGCGCGCTCGTATGCCAGCACTACAGCCGCATCGCGATGGATCGTCGCTACGATCTGCCGAATGAAATGAAGCACCTCGCTTGGTTAGAACTCACCGAAGAAGCAGGTGTGGAATACTGGGCCGCAATGAACTTAATGGGCGACTATGCCGCTGCGAATCACGCCCTGATTCACAAGCACATCGCCAAGCAAGTCGGCGCATCCGTCCTGTTGCGAGTGGAGAACCATCACAACTTTGCGTGGAAAGAGCGCCACATCATCGATGGAGTGGAGCGCGACATGATCGTGCATCGCAAAGGCGCGACGCCTGCCGGGGAGGGCGTGCTGGGCATCATCCCCGGTTCGATGGCGACGCCGGGCTTTTTGGTGCGAGGTAAGGGCAATCCAGCATCTCTCCACAGCGCCTCCCATGGTGCCGGACGGGTGATGAGCCGCAAGCAAGCAGCGCAGAGCATCACCTGGAGCACGGTGAAGAAGCAACTCGCAGAAAGCGGCGTGCAACTCCTCAGCGCTGGAATCGATGAAGCACCTGGCGTTTACAAGGACATTCACAGCGTCATGTCTGCGCAGACGGATCTTGTCGAGGTGCTAGGTCGCTTTGATCCAAAGCTCGTGAAGATGGCTCCGGCGGGAGAGAAGGCAGAGGATTGAGCCACCCCAAAACCTCCAGCGCTACTTCGTCTTCGGCAAACCGTGCAGCAGTCCCAAGGTCGCCCATGCGCTGCCCCAGTAGTGGTAGATCTCCGTAGCAGCCGCCAGCGACTTCGCCTTGGCCGGTGCGCTGCGGTCCATCTTGCTGATGTGCGAGATCTCAGAAACCCAGCTTCCATCCGGGCATTGGGTGGCCAGCAACCATGCCTGGGCACGAGTGATCGCCGCCGTGACCTTGGCGTCTTTGGCAAATGACTGGAGTGCGTAGAGCACCTGTCCAGTCGCCAGCGGATCGCTCATATTTTCACCGATGAAGGAGGCCCATCCACCATCGCCTCTTTGATGACTGAGTAGCTGCTCTGTCTGCTCTGCGATCTCTTCCGGTCTGCCAAATCGGCCCACATAGAGCGTGCGAAAGACAAGTGACTCGGTGGCAGTGGGGGATTCCCTCTTCGCTAATACCGGGTCTGCCTTCTTGCGCACCGCTGCGACCTCTGCTGCACAACTACCGAGCGCCACCAGATTTAGCCTCGCCGCATTCGCCGCCGCGTCAGGGGTGCCGCGCTTTTGCATCGTTGAAAATTGTCCTGCTGGAGTCCATGAACCATCCGGCTTTTGGTCCTTCATCAAAAACATTGCCCACTCAGGAACCACTCGCTCAGGCATCGCTAGAATCATGAGCGATGCCTCCTCTGATCGCAGATTTTTATCGGTCACACGTTCCTGCGCCCACGCCAGCCACTCCTTCACCATGTTTGCATCAACGGCGAATCCGCGCTCGCCTGCTTCGCGATAGTTCCAAAGGAGGAGCGGAACATGGTGGCAGGAATTGCAGCTCTTCACCTCCATCCACTGCTCACCCTCCTTGGCCAAGTAGCCGAGGCCCTTGCCAATGGCCACCCGCAGCGCCGCATCATCTGCTCGGCCCGCACCCAGCAGACCCAGCCATAATACAAAGATGAACCTCAGCGCACTCATGGCGGAGACAACGCCTGCTGCACGCGCAAATTGCAAAAACACCCGAATCCTAACTTCCGACGGCTCCTGAGACGGTCACGGCGGGCTTGAGCTGGTGTGGGGGGGACGCAACCAGTTCACTCCTCCGCCTTCTTACCCTTACCCTTCTTCGGTGAAGGCGGGGTGATCCCGGGCTGGGGGACGTAAGCGGCGGTGGTCACTCTCCAGGCGTCGAGCTTGGCGCGCATCTTGGCGGTTCGGTCCGGTTCTGCGGCGGAGAGGTCTTGCTGTTCGGCGAGGTCTTGCTTGAGGTTGTAGAGTTCGACTTTGTTTTCCTCAAAGAACTCGATCAGCTTCCAGTCGCCCTCTCGCATAGCGCTGCCGGGTGCCCAGGTGGAGCCATGATAGTGCGGGTAATGCCAGAAGAGTGCGTCCCGCTGTGGGGCGGCGCCGTCGCGGAGAACAGAAGCGATGCTGACGCCGTCCAGATGCTGCTGAGGCCGCTGCGGCAGGCCTGCGAGTTCGAGGAGGGTCGGATAAAAATCAGTGCTGATGACCTGCACATCGGTAACTGAGCCTGGCTTTGTCAGGCCAGGAGCACGGATGATCAGCGGCACGCGGATGCCGCCTTCGTAGAGCCAGCCTTTGCCTGCGCGCAGGGGCTCGTTCGAAGTTGGTCCCGCTGCTGCTTTGGTGGAAAGGCCGCCGTTGTCGGAGAAGAAGACCACGATGGTATTGTCCGCGAGGCCTTGTTTTTGCAGCTTATCCAAGACGGTGCCGACAAAGCTATCCAGTCCAGCAACCTC
>CAZCAL010000347.1:5078-5470 GCA_964496625.1 uncultured Verrucomicrobiaceae bacterium
CCGAACCGTAAGCTGCATCGTCCTGTACGGTGCGTGTGATGCCCTGACGTTCGGGTCGTTCCGTGGAGGTGGCGTCTGGGAGACCTTCAGCCTTTTCTTTGAAGTGCGCGATGTGATCGGGATACTCCAGGATCGGTGTGTGGGGCTCGTGAAAGGCCAGATACATGAAGAAGGGTCGCGTTTGATCGTGGTCATCAAGGAACTTCACCGCCGACTCGCTGATGCGCTTCCCGACGCTCCAGTCCTTGCTGTAATTGCCCAGTTCATGATCGCCGACATAAACCTCAAAGCCTTGGGCATCTGGCTCGAAACCCTTGGCACCGAGATGCCACTTGCCTGAATAAAACGTCTGGTAGCCGCCCTCGCGCATCGCCTCTCCAATCGTCACTTCT
>CAZCAL010000348.1:0-1264 GCA_964496625.1 uncultured Verrucomicrobiaceae bacterium
TGGTGACGCGCTGCGTTCTGACCAGTCATGATAGAGATTCGCGTTGGCGAACAGACACTCATCGCGCAGAAATTGTTGAAGCGAATCCCGCGTGCTGCCAGACGCTCCATATTCGGAGTGCGATACCAGTCATTTAATGGATAACGCTTTGGCTGACCCGATGCGTCTGTCAAAAATGGCAGTGACGTATCCATCACTCCCATGTCATCGACGAGGAAGATCACGATATTGGGAGGAGCCGCAGCAACCAACGGTGAGCCGATGGCAAGGCAAAGAGCGCAGAGGACGAATCGAATCATAGCCCGTTCTGAACGTGACGATGCACCCGGTCTTACAACCAACCCCCAACAGCGAGCGCTCAATGATTGAAGACGAACTCCGCAGAGTTCAGCAGCGCCCAGAGAACATCTTCCACTCCTTGCCGCCGTGTGATCCCTGGCTGCGCAAAGTAGCGTAGCGCTGTCTCTGCCTCGTCCGCACGTGGCAGTCTGCCATAGGAGGCTAAGTAGATCTCGCGAACCACATTCGGTAATGGCGTGTCAGACTCTGCCCAGCCTTTGACGCGCCCCTCCGACCCAGCGAGCTTTTCTTGCAGCCGCGATGAATTCATCAAGTGCAGCGCCTGCACCACGCTGGGCTTGCGATCTCGCTCGCAGGGGCACTCCTGGCTGGCATTGGGCCGACCAAAGGCATCCAGGAAGTCGGAATCCAGTTTGTGAT
Source organism: uncultured Verrucomicrobiaceae bacterium (assembly GCA_964496625.1). GTDB lineage: Bacteria > Verrucomicrobiota > Verrucomicrobiia > Verrucomicrobiales > Verrucomicrobiaceae > JACKQF01. Next base: position 721 of record CAZCAL010000348.1, read on the forward strand.
TCCATGTCTGCATAGCACGTGCGCCCGGCGCAGTGCCGGAAAAGGTATCCTCCACGCCAGTGACATCGCACACTGCATCCAGCAAAACTTCGGCGGCCAAGCGCTTGCGCATCGCGTGGGAGAAGTTCTTTGCATCGGCCACGTTGTGTTCCGTTGGCATCGAACTGAGTTGGTAGGTGTGGGACCGCATCAGCACGCCCATCAGGTGCTTTAGATCATAGCCATGCTGCACAAAATCCTGCGCCAACCAATCGAGCAAAGCTTCATTGCTGGCAGGATTCGACGCGCGAAAGTCATCGACTGGCTCGACGATGCCGCGACCAAAAAACTCGCCCCAGATCCGATTCACAATCGCACGTGCGAAGAACGGATTTTCAGATGATGCCATCCAGTCAGCGAGACCAGCACGCGGATCTTGCCCGTCCACGTAGGGCATCTCTGGACCATCTGGTGGGCGAGGCACCATGACCGCATCCGTGACGGGGTGCGTTACACCGCTGCCACCAGGCGCATACCACCAATACTCTGCTTCGCCGCTGATCGG
>CAZCAL010000348.1:1274-2769 GCA_964496625.1 uncultured Verrucomicrobiaceae bacterium
GGGGCACTGATCCCCTGCCCTTTGCGTTTCATTTGCCCGAAGAAAGCCGCCAATTGGTAGTAGTCCTCCATGCTCCACTTCTCATTTGGATGGTGGTGACAGCGGGCACAATCCATGCGCACACCAAGAAAGATCTGGCTAACAAAAGCGCCCATGTCCTCGGGCTCTCGCTTGTCGCGAAGCATCGCAACCGGCCCATATTGGTGACTGCTACCCTGCGCGGTGAGTAGCTCCCGCACCATTGCATTCCACGGCTTATTTTGGCGGAAGCTTTCCCTCAGCCAATCATCCAGAAGATAGACGGGCTTCACCCCCACACGGGATGGATTTGGACGGATAAGGTCGCCCCATTTTACCGCCCAATAATCGGCATAACCCTCATCACCCAAAAGACGCTCTACGAGCTTGTCACGCCGCTCCGCACTGCGATCCGCAGAAAACGCGACCACCTCGTCGCGGGTCGGCAATCGACCGATCACGTCGAGCGTCGCCCGCCGAATGAACTCTTCGTCAGAGCAACCATCCGAGGGCAGCAGACCAAGCTTTTTAAGCCGGGCATAGACCAAACGATCCACCTCGTTATTGATCGGCAGTGCCGTATACATCGCGTCCGGCAGCGTCTTTTCCGGTGGCACTGTAAAGCGCGCAACATCCACCATTCCCATGTATCGACCGACAATCACAGCCTCACCCGTCACCTCGCCGATCTTGACAATCCCCGCCTCATCGACGGACGCCAGTTCCCGTTCGTTCGACATGTAATCCGCCAGCCTCGTCACATCCCGCACTGAGCCATCTGAATAACGGGCAGTTACCTTCAGCTGATGTTCCGCCCGCAGCGCACTGATTTGCTCCGCAGGGCTCACCTCGACCTTTACTAGTTTGGGCTCCGCGGGATCGCTCATTTCCATGCCCTGCTCCATCCACTTCAAGATCACGTTCCAAGCCTCGGAGCCTTTTTCAAATCGAGTCCCGCCCTCGTGAGGGACAGCCCCGGTGGCTTTCAGTAACAGCAGGCTTTGCTCCGGCGCTGCCGGGAACACGCGCCGACCACGGTCATCCATGACGATTTCCCGGTAGTCATTGACTGGATCGTAGGCGAAAATGGAGAGCTTAAAATTGTTTTGCCCCTCAGGTTTTGCGTGGCAGTTCCCACCCGCACACCCCGCCTTCGTGAGGAAAGGCAGAACGTCATTGTTAAAGCTTACCTTCCCTGAACTCTCCGCGCTTAAGGCTCCAATCGGCAGGCAAGACAACCCAACCAACCCGAATAAGGGACGGACGAAGTGCATCATGGGGAAAACTTTCTGCATTTTGGCGATGCAGAGATACGCCCCGAAGAAGCCGTTCTTGCTAGAGCATCAGTTTCGCCCCCCGTAGCTGAATCCGCCAAGGATTCAGATTCCCCGAACGCCCCTTCTCCCCCGTCGGAACTCTTGGCGAGTTCCGCGACGTCCGCCGTCAAAAAAACCCAAAACACAATGTTGACATGTTT
>CAZCAL010000348.1:2779-5428 GCA_964496625.1 uncultured Verrucomicrobiaceae bacterium
ATCCGCCAAGGATTCAGATTCCCTGAGCGCTCCACCGCCCCCGTCGGAACTCTGGCGAGTTCCGCTACTACCTCGTCAAAAAACCGTCAATCAATTGTTGACATGTTTACATTTACCCAACAGCATCGAGCCATGTTCATCCGACTACACATCCAATCCCCCGGTTTCAATCTGCAAACCGTTCTTCAACCAGAAGCGCTTCCGGCGCTGATCGAGCTGGCCCAAAAACACCGCATCACGGATCCAGGAATGCTTCCTCGCGGCCCCCGCCGTGGGCCTGAAGATCGCCCCCCAGGGATGCGAACCGGCCCAGGCCATGGACCTCACGCAGCAATGCCTGGAGCAGCCTCCCCGAATGTTTTGAACGCGGAATCAAAGACCATTCGTGATCAAATCCGTGATGGCTCCATCGAATCACTCTTCGCAAAACTGACCGCAGCCACCTTCCCTGAAAAAATCCTGGTGGCGACGGGATGGCTTGAAGCACGCGACTCAGAGGGCCTCTCGCCGCATCGTCGTGATGTGAAGCGCTTGCTTGTCCGCCTCGGCCAAGAGCCACCCGCGAATCCAGGCCGCGATATCCGCACCGCCTGGAAAGAAGGTTGGTTGACAGAGGCTGGCGAACGCTGCCTTTCCCTCACGAACGAAGGCTGGGCAAAGCTCCAGTCGCTCGTGCAGTAGCGCCCCGCCCCGGGGATCAGCCCTCCGGGAGTTCCAGTTTCACCTTCGCCACCCCAGAGGTGAGCAGACCGAGCTCCCGGGCGGCAATCCAGGTAACGTCAATGATCCGCCCCCGAATGAACGGACCACGATCATTGATCACCACGACGCAACTGCGCCCGTTGTTTACATTTGTCACTTTCACCTTGCTGCCAAATGGCAGTTTACGATGGGCTGCAGCGTATTCCGTGGCGCAATAGCGGCCCCCCGACGCCAGCCTCCCACGGCTGCGCAGGCTGCCATACCAAGAGGCCATGCCTGTTTGGTAGTGGTGCCACCGGGTGCCTCCGGCGGACTGCTTGGCCGATTTCGGCGATGAACAGGCTGCGAGACTCAAGCAGGCCAAGCCAATAATGAGCTGGAGAATACGCGGCACGACAGAGGCAAATCAAATGACGTTCTGGGCCTGATGGATGCGATTGAGAACCGCACTCTTGCCAAGCAAATGAGCCATCGTCGTGACACCAGGACCGCGCATCTGCCCACTGAGGGCGCAACGCAACAAAGGCATCAGAGCACCCGCCTTTACCCCCTGATCTTTCGCAGCAATGTCAATGGCAGCATGGATGCTGTCCTCAGTCCAGTCATCAACGCCCTCCAGCGCAGTGGCTGCAGCCTCCAGGAGAGTGCTATTCTCCTCCTTGGCGCGGAGTTTTGCCACGACCTCGACCTCGTAGGGGTAATCGTCGCGGAAGAAGTAGTGCACCCAGGCCGGGAACTCCGAAAGGAGGCTGACCTTTTCCTTCACACTCTGTAGAATGGCCGAGGCGCGACTGGCCTTTTCAATGGGGAGCCCCGCCTGACTGAGATGCGGACGAGCCGCCTCCAACAGAGCCGCAGGCTCGAGTTCACGGAGATACTGGGAGTTCAGCCAAGTACACTTACCGATATCAAACCGCGCGTTGCTGCTGTGAATGTCCTTTGCATCAAAAAGGCTCACAAGGTCATCGCGGCTGAGTTTTTCCGTTTCAGCGCGCGGGGTCCACCCCAGGAGGCAGAGGTAGTTGAACACTGCCGCAGGTAAAAAGCCCGCCTGCTGGTAGCTTTCGATGGAGCTGCCTTCATCGCGTTTGCTCATCTTGGAACCACTTGGATTCAAGATCAGAGGGATGTGGGCGTAGATCGGCGCGGTCTTGCCAAAGGCGTTGAAAAGATCGATGTGCTTCCAGGTATTCGACAGGTGATCCTCGCCACGAATCACGTGGGTAATCCCCATTTCAATGTCATCGACGACGTTGACAAAATGGAAGATGTAGCTGCCGTCTGGACGACGCACCGTCATGTCGGGCTCTTCCGTCGCGGCGAACGTCACGTTGCCGCAAACGAGATCTACCACCGTGATCGGGCGACGGCTAAACTTGAACCGCCTCCAGGAGTTGCGCCAGATAGCGGTCATAGATCTCCTTGCGCTGGCTCTGGAAGTAGGGGCCACAATCGCCACCCGTCTCCGGCCCCTCATCCCAGTCAAGCCCCAGCCATTTTAGGCCATCCAGGATCGCACGGCGTGCCTCTTCCGTATTCCTCGCCTCGTCGGTGTCCTCGATTCTCAGCACCATTTTTCCGCCATGACGACGGGCAAAGAGCCAATTAAAGAGGGCAGTGCGGGCACCTCCGACGTGGAGGTAACCGGTGGGGGAAGGAGCAAATCGAACACGAACTGACATAGTCCTGCGCACAAGAACAAGAAACCCGTCGCTCTCAACCTCGATTATTGCCTTCGGTGCCCAAGCTCGCCGAACCTTTCTCGATCTTCCCATCGACAACCTTGAACGCCTTTGGTAGGATTCGGTCAGAATTGTTTGTCTGCCCACGGCCCCACCATGAATACTCTCCGACTCTGCCTGACCGCCGCCGCTCTCTGGATGGCATTGCCTACTGTGGCCGATGCCCAGGTGCTGATCTACAAACTGGAGTTCGAGCACGAGGCAG
>CAZCAL010000349.1:0-5424 GCA_964496625.1 uncultured Verrucomicrobiaceae bacterium
ATCTGCATACTGTTTTTCGAGGAAGTTAGAGAGGCCGGCCATAGTGTTAGAGAGGTGGAATTAGGATGTTGCGGAAGGTCCCCGATGAATCGGGCGTGAAAATGGCCTCGTCATCGGTCTCGCCGATGTCGAAATACCAAACCAGACTGCCACCTGGAGGCAGTGAGTCATTTTTGGTGCCTGGAAAGATAATATTGGAGGGCCGAGGGGAACCGTTGGCGATCCATTGAAACGTGACGGAAACCGAGGCAATGGCCCGAGACCATCCCGCCGTCGGTGACGCGTCAGGAGTTTGGAACTGTGCCGATTGCAGCCTGTAGGAGACGCGACAAAGCAGGCGTGAGTTTTTTGGAGTCGTCAGGGCATCGATGCTATCGACCGCAGGCGCGGCCACGACGTTTGGCCAGATCCAGAGAGGGGCGAGGCGCAAACTTTTGCTATTGGTGTCCTGGAGAAAGCCCACAGACTCCAGGATGCGAGCCTCATCTTGAAGAAACACGGGTGCCGCAAACCCTTGCGGGATGTCGTCCAGGCCGGCCGCAGGAGTCACAGCGACCTCGAATCCATCTTTGCCCTCGACACTACCGACCGCAGCAGCAGAAGCCCGCCGATGCCGTAGCCCTTGAGGAGTCACAGAAAGCTGATTCACGCGAGGCCCTCCTCTCTAGTTTGCAGTGAACGCATGAGGTCTGGAGCCTCGTCACGGTGCGTCAATGGGAAGCCCCGGAATGGCAGCCGCACAATGCTGGGAGTTTTGCGATCTTTGTAACCCACGGCCAGAAGATGCGCTACCGGAGCCGCCCAGGTGGCTTTTTCCCAGGTTAGACGTTCATCAGCGCCGACGATTTGATTGCGCACTGCCGCAGTCCAAGCACCTGTGCCAGCAATGCCAGCGTCATCGAAGGGCATCACCTGCCAACGCGGATTTGACAACTGCAATTGGACCTGTCTGGCGACCTCGAAATCGGTGGTTGCTCGATCCTCGCTCGAGGAGGTATTGCGGAATTGCACATCGACCACAGCAAAGAGCACTCCAGACTCAGGCTCGAGGACTTGTTCCTCCCAAAGCAAATCGGGTAGCGTTGGATAAATGCTGCTCACCACGAGCCTAGCACCCAGCACGCGAAACGTGCCGTTGATCCAATGGACCTCCGCGCCAAAAGGTGAAATGAAGCCCACCATACTTGAACCCACCTGCAAAACGCCACCCCCGACCGCGTCAATGGGATGCGTAAATGCCGATGGCAAGCGGCGCTCGACCTTGCCCGCGCTAGTAATCGCATCCTCGTCGCCAAGGTGCGGCATTCCTGCCCCTGCAAACGCTGGTCTGGGACCAGACTCAGGCGTGACACTGCTCATGTTCAGCATCGCGCCGTCGGCGGTGCCAACCAACACCGTGCCAGCCCCAGACGCAGCGTCTAGCGCACGCGCAGCCCGTGCCTGTTCCGTCGCCGAAACGACAGACTCAGGACCGGGAAACGCAGCAGCAGGGGACATTTTAGGGAGCAGGTGTTTTTGCGGGCCGTCCGCGTTTTTTGGGCGCTGGCTCAGGAGCGGGGCTATCAGCAGGCGCATCCACGATTTCAATCGGAGGCGCATCAAGCACCGCAGGCGCATCGAGAACGGCTCCAGACGCAGCGCCCTCACTCTGCTGTGTTTCATCTTGGACAGGCTTAGGCCCCAAACCTTTCTGCAAGATGAGTTCGGCGGCGTCCAGGATTTCCTCCTCGGTCATCGGCAGTCGTTCTGCGACGACATCAACCTCAACGACCTTCACCGTTGGGCGTAAATTGTGTGGATGGGGAACGCGAGGGACAAACACATTGTCAGCCTCCGCGTTAAATTCTTCGACCGTGAGAAGGCGGCCCTTCCAAAGGTGCAGCCCTGCGACTGGAGAATCGCCAGTCTGGCGAAGATAACTGATGTTATTGCTGCGAATGGCCGCCGGCGCAAGGCCGGGTTGTTTGGGGAGAACGATGGCGAATTTCATGAGCTTGTAAAGGAAGGGGAGCGGCCCCAGTGGAGCCGCTCCCGGTTATTGAATGACAGCCAGAGCTTATGCAGGCACTGGGTGCGCCCAACCCGAGTAGCCGATGGGGTGGGTGATAACGATGATGCCGGGATTCCGCTTCAAGTAATCCTTGCGGACACCCTGGCCGAAAATAGAGGCAATGAAGAGCTGCTTGCGCGCTCCACCTTCGAGGTCTTGCGTCATCCGCTTATTGCGGAATGAGCCGTAACCACGACGCAGGGCAGCTTTGCCCATGGCCAGTGTGCGACCCAGAGGCACGCCGTTCTCATCGCTCCAGGTGATGAGGCTACCGACTGGGTGCGTTACCGTATTCTTTGCGCTATCCCAGGTCACTCCGCCCACCGTGGTGGCAGCATCGCCCGAGGCAGTGCCCGCCAACCGCTTGTAGGTCGTCAATTTGTGCCCGTCGTTGGTGGCGATCTCATAGAAGCCCCACTTGTTAGGATCAGTGGCCGCATTCTTCGGATTCGTGATAGTGACGTAAAAACGCCCTGCTGCATTGAGACCCTGAGTAGAGGCTGTAGCAGAAACAGCGCCTGCACCAACGAGGCGGAAGGCATAGCGAGGCATGAAGCGCATGAACTTAATCTTGGTCTTCGCTGCTGCCGTGGCGTTGCCGCCGCCCTTGATGTCAATGTTAGCGGTGCCCGTTGCAATCGCGACGCCGAGATATGCGTGCGGATTGAGGTGGGAACCCACTGCGCCCTCGCCATCATGGTCCTTGACGTCCCAATGCTTGACGAGATTCCCGCGCACCATTACACTGTCGCCAGTGAAGAGCGGATTGCTGGCGCTCCGTTCACGGGCATTTTGCAGCACCGTGTCATAACGTGGATCCGCCTGAAGCGCACGATGGCCTTCGGTCGTTGTCAGATAGCAAAGGCCCCAAATTTTGTTGCCGTTGGCGTCGGTGTGCAGCATGGCCGGAGATCCGCCCAAGGGGCGCAGCATGGCCGTGGTATCTTCGATCAGCGACACGGTAAATCCATCGGCCACAACGTGGTTGTCGGGATTTGTCGTCAACGTGGCACAGGCAGCCATCTGGAAGGTCTTTTCACGACCCATCCACTCGCCGAGTTTCTCGTTCTTGCCTGAATGGAGTTCGCCAGACATACCGAGTTCATCGTCGGTGGTGAACCACCAAGTGGTTGCGTTGCGCAAAAGACCAACCTTGAGAGAATCCGTGTTCATCAAGTCTTCCTCGAAGTCATCAGAATCATCGAATTCTTCGTTGTCCTGCTTTCCTTCTCCGTAATAACCCGTCTCCGTGCGGAAATTCACGGTGTGACCTTTACCGCGAGAGGTATCAGTGACGGTTTCAATGAGTGCATCAGCGCCGCCTTCCATCCTTGAAAAGACGTCTTCGGTTTGCTCATACATGTAAGCGCCTGCGCGCCAGATTTCGGCCTCGTTTTTCGCGTCCTGCGCGATAAAATCGGCCTTGTTGTTACCTTGTCCGGTAGGGAATGCCATAATGGTGGGGTGGGGGATGTGCCCACGCCGCCATCAACCGCAGAATCGTTAGCGCCTGGCTAGCACGGCTGCTTTCGCAGCTTCATACTCAGCCATGGTGGTGATTGGTGCGTTGGTGGTGCGTTGGGCGATGGTTGCCCGTTGCGCACCGTCTGCGACGACACTCGGTGGAGTGCCTGGCAGCACAGGAGTTGGCACCAGCGCCGGCAATGGAGCCGGAGCAGGATTCCCATTTGAAGAAGGAACATAATTGATTCGTGCCGCCGCCATGGCATACATGGCGTGCACGAATTCAGGCGTAGCAGCCGCAGGATTGCCCGCGTCGCGAGCCTCCTGGAGCACGACGGCAGCCGCTTGATTGAGTGCTGAGTTTGGTGCATCGACGGCACTGCCGTAGATGCGGCGGGCCGTAGCGATAGCATCATCCACCTGCTGCTCGAATTGTTGCGCTGCAACGATTTCGCTTTGGGCAGCCTGTTGGGCAGCACGCGCGTCCGCTTGCACAGCATCGGCCATGGCCAGCGATAGCTGCCCTTGCTCTGCGGTCAGCTTGGCGATCGTAGGCAGGTCAAAGGCTTGGCCAGCACTTGCCATTTCCTCGCTGATTGCACTCAGTCGCTGCCGAATTTGTGCCGCTGTCAACACCTCACCCTGCACAGGTTCAACCGGTGCAGGCGTCGGATTTGGCGCAGGGGCCGCTGTTGGTGCTGGAGTAGACGCAGGCGCTGGATTCCGGCGTGCAGCTTCCGCAGCACCCCATTGAATCAGTGACAACGTGCCTCCAGACTTCTGGTAATCGCGAAACGCCACGATCTCCTGAAGTTCCGCATCGTTGCGGGGCCGCACATTCAGCGTAGGCTGGCGCGTTGGTTCAGAAACAGGAGCAGGAGCAGGGGCAGGCGTTGGTTCAGGGACTTGAGCCGGTGCAGGCGCTTGATTAGCTGCCTTGCTTGCCAAATAGGCTGCCTTGCGGGCTGCGTAGTTTTCAGGCGTGATTTCCTCTTGGGAATTTGGTGCCACTCCCGTGCTGCCCGGCGCTCCAGTGTCCGCCGGAGCCGGTGTTACGGGGCTTGGGGGGATTGCTGGATTGTTGGGTGCAACGGAGGTGTCTCCGTTACCTCCAGCCGCTGGGACTGGAGCCGTCACGCCTGACGTCTGGGAAGAATCCGCAGCCGGGGCAATTATTTGATTCTGGGAAGAGTCCGCAGGAAGCATGTCACCCTCAGCCCAACCTTGCAGCTTTGCGCAAGGGATTTTTTACACGCTGTGCGCTCCCCGAGCCGTCAGTTTTCCGCCTCGATACCTCTCTTCGCGCAGCGCCTTGAGCATATCAGCAGGCAATTGCGTCTCTGCTTTCGGCGGTCGATTGGTCGTTGCTTGGCCCTTGAAATAGTTCGCAAAAGAGAGTGCCATCACGAAGTCGTCATGCTTTTTAGCCTGCGCTTGTGCCTTGCCAGTCTTCGAATCAATGATGAAAGTCTCGAGTTCATCCAGAATGTGAAGGAAGGGAACTAAAATGCCCTCGCCCTCCTCGGGTCCTAACCGAATGGTGCGGCGAAGATCGCCGAGCATTTCCGAGCGAATCCCGCGCCCCTGCCCATCGTCCGCCGTCCACACGCCATACTTGCCCGTTGGCTTTTCGTCCTCTTTATCCGTCGCGGGGCGTTTTCGTTCAAAGACGTGCACACCCATATCGCGCAGGAATTTAATCAAGCCTCCATCGTTGTTTGCTTCTGGCACGACCATGCAGCCGCCATACCATTGCGCTGCCTTGGCGATCTCATCGGCCAGGATGTCGATGTCACAACGCACGTTTGACCGCATTGCCGCCACAACCGCCGGCCGCACCCATTGACCCGTTGCGCGGTCGGTATATCCCAGGCGCACCATGACCGGTGCATGTTGGTCAGTCTTGCCAG
>CAZCAL010000350.1:0-5422 GCA_964496625.1 uncultured Verrucomicrobiaceae bacterium
CTTTTTGAAGCTGCCCATGACAGTAACGGCTCGAAGGCTATCTGTCGTGTCAGCACAGTCTTGCGCTCGCCGTCGCCTGATCCGAGGCGTTGGGCCAAAAATATGAAGACCACTTCTAAGTGTTCCCGCAGAGTCCTCGCATCACTGGTTTTTACGAACGGGCTTCTATTGGCGAGTCTGGTTGCCATCCTCTTTCTCGCAAGACAGTCATCCTCGACCCACTACAACCTCAGCTACCTACTTTGGAAGAGCGGCCTGAAGGGATACGAGCCATCAGTAGCATTGCCCGGCATGATTCACGACCACGGCTACCGGCAGAGGATGATCGGATCCTCATTGAGTGAGTTTCAAGCGCGTTTCCCCTCCACTTTCTACGAAGTCAAGACGCCTCCACCAATTGCAAAGCCGGGTCAACGATACTTTATTAACGATTACCATCAGGCACAGAGAGAAGATGGTGGCTTTGGATTTGCATGGTATGCAGTTTTCGAGGAAGGGCGCTTAGTTGAACTCGACATCTCAAAAGGCTAAGCATTAAGCGGGCAGAACAAGCTACAACCTCAACCCCGTGATCGACGCGCGCTCCCGCTGGTAGTGGTGCACGTGCTCATCGTTTGCCCAAGAAACAGCATCAGTCGCGAGGACCAGCACTCGGAGCATTACTTGATTCACCACGGCGATGCCATCAGTCACACTGCGCAGACCAACACGATCAACGAGAACGGTGGCCTTCGTGCTACTTTGGCTGCTGGCGGGAGTGTTTAGCTATTGCAACGACGTCACGGATGCTTGTCCTCCGGAGGTTCATCGGAGAGAGGCTATTTTGCATGGATTGATTGCACCCCTGAGTTTTGCTGGTGCGGTCGGGAGTGCTCCTTGCGTTCCGACAGTCGGTTTACGGGCGTTTGTCTCGATTGGCTATCTTTTGGCTTGGCTCGCACTAACCTTGTTCACCTTCAGGGTCACTCGTAGTCGCGGTTTTGTGATTGTGGTTGCCTTGTTGCTCGGGCTTTATCTTGTCGGAGGTCGCTGTCTCATCCACATGAACGACCACGGATACTCATGAGCGCCTACTTCGCAGCCGTCCGCCAAACAAGGCCGAAGAATAAGGTTATGATTGGGTGGGAGCCCCGATGATAACGGTGGTTAGGCACTGCCTTGGCGGGTGCTTCCCTGGGCTTGTGGGGAACGCTTTGAGTTGCCGTTTTTGCGCGATTGGGTCGGTGGCTTTGGCTTGATGTTCGCAGATCTTGGCTGCGGTGGGAGCGGTAGGTGGAGGCTGAGCTGGATGTTGCCGGGATTGAATTCCTGGGCTCATCGCGTTTTGTGATTTCCCGCCAGTTTCTCCGGGCGGGCTAGCCCTCGATCCACCGCCTTTCTGCGCTTGCTGTGGAATCGAATGGCACCTTAATTGGCAGCCGATGCGAACTGAACTCGTCCCCACCCTCCAACGCAAGGCGGCTGAAACTCAGTGCTGCCTGCCCTCCGCCTCCCCCATGGGAGTGGAGGCATTTGAAACGCGCAACCGACGCTTGGGCATTGTTTGGGGAGTCCGAGCGCAGCATGGAGCTCGTCCCAGCGTGCAATCCTGAACCTAGTAACGAGCTTCCATGATTTCTAAACTACCACGATGGGTGTGGTCCGGGGCTTGGGCGCTGGCGTTTGTGGCGGGCATCGTGAACGTGATCGGCCTGCTGGGCTTTGAGCACCACGCTGTCACTCACCTGACGGGCACCACATCCATGCTGGCAGCGGCTGTGGCGGCCCTGGATGGTTCAGCGGCGCTCCACTTTGCTGCTGTCATCGGCTCTTTCATGGCGGGCACGGTGCTGAGCGGGTTCATCATTCAGGACAGCACGCTCCAACTTGGGCGGCGCTACGGGGTGTGCCTGCTTTTAGAGGCGCTGCTGCTTGCCGCCGCTGTCCCGCTGCTGCAGGCGAACAGTGCCCTTGGCATGTACTCGGCCTCGTGCGCCTGCGGTCTCCAGAACGCGATGGTGAGCACCTATAGCGGTGCGGTGGTCCGGACCACTCACCTTTCTGGGATGTTCACGGATCTGGGCATCTTTCTTGGTCACTGGCTCCGAGGCCTGCCGGTGGATGCTCGGCGATTGCGGCTTTGCTTTCTCATCATTTCGGCCTTTTTATGCGGGGGTGTCGCAGGCGCGGCGGCCTTCCATCGTCTCGGCTATTCTGCGCTCTACCTTCCCGCCACCCTTATCTTTCTCACCGCTCTTGCTTATGGCACGTACCGAATCCGCAATGCCCGCGACGCCTAACCGACTGATTGGTTTTGCGTCTTATTTCCTGATGATGTCTGTGCTGACGGCGCAGGTGAAGCTGCCAGAACAAAAGGAGACCGACCCACGTCTGCCGACGAAGGGTGGGAGCTGGAGCCTGCGCGAGGCGGTGGTGACGAATGCGGCGCTGCCACGCGTGCTGCTGATTGGTGACTCCATCACCAATGGCTACCTGGAAGGGGCGAGGAAGGCTCTGGCGGAGAAGGCGAATGTGGATGCGTGGATCACGCCGACGACGCAGGCAGACAAGTCACTGGGCGGAACACTGGAGGCGATCCTGGGGCAACATGAGTATGCGGTGGTGCACTTCAATCTGGGTCTGCACGGCTGGCAGGCTGGGCGCATCCCAGCGGGGCAGTTTGAACCGCTGACTCGTCTGATGGTGCAAAACCTACGCAAGGCAGCGCCGAAGGCGAAGCTGATCTGGGCGACGATCACGCCCGTGACGGTGAAGGGGGAACCGACGAAGCTGAATCCTGAGATCCAACCGACCATCGATGAACACAACGCGCTGGCGCTGAAGGTGATGAAGGAAGAGGGCGTAGCCATTGATGACCTGAGCGGACTGATGCTGCCGAATCTGAAGCTGGCTGCTGGGGACATGTTTCACTGGACTGGGCCAGGCAAGGAGATGCAGGTGAAGGCAGTGGCGGAGTCCGTATCCAAGGCCCTGATGCCCTGAGGCGAGTGCAGGCCTAGCCGATGCCAAGATCTGGGCCATCGCCGTCCTTAAATGTGGCACGGCAAGTGCTCTCTAGAGTCAGCAAATCCTTATGATTGAATTTGCCCTCGAAAAGTATCCCGTTCGTTACACGCTGGACAATGGTGTCCAATTCCTGGTGCGCCCCCTGCAAAAGGATGACCAGATGGCGTTTGAAAAGTTTCACCTCGCAGTGCCTGAGAATGAGCGTTTCCTGATCAAGCACCGCTACACCGACAGTGCGGTGTTTGCAGAGGCGGACGATGAATTTATCTATGAGCAGCGCCTGCCCTTGCTGGCCTTTGCGGATGGCCAGATCATCGGCCACGCTACGCTGTATCAACGGCAAGGTGGGTGGAAGCGGCACATCGGGATGGTGGGAGTGTTGACGCATCCAGACTACCGCGGGGTGGGCCTATCGAAGCGATTGATCGCCGATCTGGTGGAAGTGGCGCAGCACGCTGGGCTGACGAGGTTGGAAGCGGAGTTCAATGGAGATCGTGAAGTCGCGATCCATAACTTCAAGGAGGCCGGCTTTGATGAATTGGTGCGGTTGCCGAACTATCTCCAGGACATGCAGGCAAAGAAATATGACTGGGTGCTGATGGGGATGAGGATCGTGACCACCCTGGAGAACGCCGGGGCAGGGGACTGATCCGCAAGGGGCTGGAATGAGATTTGGCGGCGGAGGCAGTGGAGATTTACCATTGCCTAACAAAAGTCGTGTCTCGTCTTCATCATCGCGAAACATGCGTGGTGTGAATTGGTGGCAGAGGTTTGAAATACCTCATCCAAATCCAAACCAATTCACATGAAAACAAAACACGTTCTGCAAGCGACCTTCTGCCTGATGGGCATGGCCATGACGGCCAATGCGCAGCAGCAGCAGCCTCCACCACCACCGCAAGGCGGCGCGAATCAGCAACCGCCGATGCCACGGCCTCGCCAGCGGCCACCGACCCCGCCTCCAGGCAACAACCCAGGTGGGCCTGCAGTACCGATGGACTTCCCCATCGAGTTCCGCACCTACGACGGCACAGCGAACAATTCCCGCGACTGGGGCATGGCTGAAACAGAGTACCTGCGCAAAAGCAGACCCGCCTACGCGGATGGTGCCAATACTCCGTCTGGGCCCACCCGCCCGAATGCGCGAGCGATCAGCAACGCCATGGCCGCGCAGTCGGAGTCTCGCCCTGCGATGCATGGAGAGTCTGACTACATGTGGGTGTGGGGACAGTTCCTGGATCATGATTTGGATGAGACACCCACCATCGATCCGCCTGAAGCCTTCAATATCAGTGTGCCAATCGGTGATGCCTCTTTTGATCCGACGAGCACGGGCACGCAGGTGATCCCGCTGAATCGCAGCTACTACAACCTGATCAAAGGGGTGCGTGAACAGGTAAATGCCATCACCGCCTTCATCGATGCCTCGCAGGTCTATGGGTCGGATGCACGCCGCGCCGAAGCACTGCGGACGCTGGATGGCACTGGCCGGATGAAGACCAGCGAGGGTAATCTCTTGCCCTTCAATGTCGATGGACTGGAGAATGTGCCTTCCTCGCAGATCCCGAGCCTTTTCGTCGCAGGCGATGTCCGCGTGAATGAGCAAGTAGGCCTGATCGCGCTGCACACGGTGTTTCTGCGCGAACACAATTACTGGGCAGATACGCTGCGTGCCGCAAACTCAGCAATGAGTGATGAGGAGCTGTATCAAAGCGCCCGATGCATCGTCGCTGCAGAGATGCAGGCGATCACTTGGCGTGAATTTCTGCCTGTGCTCCTGGGACCAAAGTGGGCGGGCCCCTATCGCGGCTATCGTTCGACAGTGAATGCCGGGATCTCCACAGAGTTCGGCGTCGCCGCGTATCGCCTGGGTCACTCGATGGTGAACAGCCAAGTGCTGCGTCTGGACGCGAGTCTGCAAGAGATCGCGGGAGGTCACTTATCGCTAAAGAACGCCTTCTTCAGTCTGCAACCGATCCTGGATGACGGCATCGATCCAATCCTACGCGGCTTTGCCTTTCAGCGCAGTCAAGACGTGGACAATCTGGTGATTGATGATTTGCGGAACTTCCTCTTCGGTGCCCCTGGGGCAGGCGGAATGGATCTGCCCGCACTGAATATCCAGCGTGGTCGCGATCATGGTGTCGGCTCACTGAATCAAGTGCGTCAGGCAATGCGTCTGCGGCCCTACCGGACCCTTGCGGAGATCAATCGCGATGCTGAGGTGCAGAGCCGATTGGCAGCAGCCTACACGAACGTCAACGATGTGGACCTGTGGATCGGTGGTCTCGCAGAGCCCCATCTGCCAGGTGCCATGGTGGGCAGCACCTTTTTTGCAATCTTGAAGGATCAATTCAACCGTCTGCGGGATGGAGATCGCTTCTGGTATGAGCGCTACCTGACGAAGCCGATGGTC
>CAZCAL010000351.1:0-5410 GCA_964496625.1 uncultured Verrucomicrobiaceae bacterium
CGTGAGAAAGATGTATGGGCTGGACAATTCCGTGACGGGGCACTTTGGCCGCAATTGTCTGTTAGCGCGGCGTCTGGTCGAACGTGGGGTGCGATTTGTGCAGGTGTATAGCGGCGGCAACGAAGGGCCGAAGGCCTGGGACGCGCACGATGACCTGAAGAAGAATCACGATCTCCACTGCGCGGAGACGGATGGCCCCATCGCTGCCTTGCTGGATGATCTCAAGATGAGTGGAATGCTGGACACGACGCTCGTCGTCTGGGGCGGCGAGTTTGGTCGGTCGCCAGTCGCAGAGAATGGAAAGGGCAGGGACCACCATCCCAAGGGGTTCACGATGTGGATGGCGGGCGGTGGCATCAAAGGCGGGCTGACGTATGGTGCGACGGACGAGTTTGGCTACCAGGCTGTGGAAAACCCGGTCTCGGTGCCGGACCTGCATGCGACGATCTTGAATCAATTAGGGCTGGACCACGAGCGACTCACGTATCGGTTCTCAGGACGTGACTTCCGATTAACGGACGTAAGCGGGAAAGTGTTGGGCGATTTGCTCGCGTAAATCCCAACGCCGCGTTTCCGATTGACAGAAGTGGGGTTTTTGGGTCGATATGTCTTACCCTTTATGAAGAAATACAACGTTGGAGTCATCGGATACGGATGGGCAGCAGGTGCCCACATTGCAGCCATCAATGCCACCACTCAGGGCCAGGTGACGGCGGTCTATTCATCCCGTGCGCTGGATGATGCGGAGCTGTCTGCGAAGCATGGATCGCCCATCAAGAGCTACCAAAATCTGGATGAGATGCTCAGTGATCCCGACATCCATGTGGTGGACATCACCTCCTACCCCAGCCAGCACCGCAATCAGGCGATTGCCGCAGCGAATGCGAAGAAGCATGTGATCTTGGAAAAGCCGATGGCGAACTCCCTCCAGGAGGTTCGCGAAATTGCGGCAGCGGTGAAGGCGAATGGGGTGAAGGGCTGCGTGTGCTTCGAGTGCCGCTTCTCTGGCCAGATGCTTTCCACCAAGGCCGTCATCGAAGAAGGTTTGTTGGGTTCCATCCACTACGGTGAAGTCGATTATTACCACGGCATTGGACCTTGGTATGGTCAGTTCCGCTGGAACGTTGGCAAGAAGGACGGCGGCAGCGCGCTGCTGACGGCTGGTTGCCACGCGTTGGACGCCTTGCTGATGTGCATGGGCTCTGAGGTTGAATCCGTCTCCAGCTTCTCGACGAAGTCCTCTAGCGAGATCTTCAAGCCTTATGAATACGACACGTCCAGTGTCACGATCATCAAATTCAAAAATGGAGCCGTGGGCAAGTGCGCGGCGATTGTGGACTGCCTGCAGCCCTACTATTTCCACACCCATTTGGTCGGTAGCCAGGGCAGTCTGTTGGACAACAAATTCCATTCCAACAAGCTGGGCACCAATAAGGCTGCGTGGTCTGAGCTATCCATGAAGATGCTGGATAGCGGCGACGTGAGCGATCACCCTTACGAGACCCAGTTCCAGGCCTTCTTTGATGCACTGGACGCTGGCACCTCGATGCCATTGACCAGCATAGAGGAATCACTGCGGACGTTTGAAGTGGTCTTCGCCTCGGACAAGAGCGCGGAACAGGGTGGCAAACCGGTGCGGATAGCAGACTTGGGGTAATCCTCTTATGCCCGCCGCTCTCGCTCTCTTTGCCCATCCAGACGATATCGAGTTCGTCGCGGCTGGCACTCTCTTGCTACTTCAGCAACGTGGCTGGGACATCCATTACATGAACCTATGCACTGGCAACGGTGGATCGGTTCAGATGGATGGACCGACCACCGCCAGCACCCGCCTCGAAGAAGGGAAGGAGGCTGCACGCATCCTCGGTGCCACCTTTTACCCGCCCATCGTCGATGACCTGGAGGTGACGTATCGTGTGGACTTGCTGCGCAAAGTGGCGGCTGTCGTGCGGCAGGCGCAGCCTAGCATCGTGCTGACGCATTCACCCAGCGACTACATGGAAGACCACATGCAGACCAGCCGACTGGCTGCGACCGCTGCGTTCAGCCATGGAATCAAAAACTTCGTCACAGATCCTCCCACGGATTCGTTTGGCCATGATGTCACCGTGTATCACGCGATGCCTCACGGTCTCTGCGATCCATTGCGGCGGCAATTCCGAGCGGGCTTGTATGTCGATACGGCTGGGGTGCACGAGAAGAAGCGCGAGGCGCTCGCTGCCCATATCAGCCAAAAACATTGGCTGGATGTCAGTCAGGGAATGGACTCGTATCTTGTCTCGATGGATGAGGCCTCACGCGCGGTCGGGAGGCTCTCCGCAGGGTATGAATTTGCGGAGGGTTGGCGTCGCCATTTGCACCTTGGCTTTAGCACCAAAGAAATCGATCCGCTGCGTGATGCACTGGCAGATTGTTCCGTGGTGGATGAAATCTACGAGCAGGAACTGCACTGGGTGACGCAGCGTGGCGAAGTCACTTTGTGACGACCTCGTCCAGATTTAGCAGCAGGTTCCCCACCATGGTCCATGCGGCAAGTTCTGCGGGATCTAGATCGGCCTTCGCGACACTTTCCCCGTAGGTGATGGCTTCTTTGGCTGCCTCCGGGCGTGCCTTGTAGGCGGCCAAGTGCTGCGCCACCGTACTGCGGATGATCTCCGCCTCTTCAGCCGATGGATGGCGTCCCGTAGCAATGCGGAAAGCAAAGGTGACGCGGGAGTCTGTATTCGCCCCGCCCTCCGTCAAGATCCGCTGGGCAAAGTTTCGAGAAGCTTCAAAGAACTGCACATCGTTCATCAGGTTCAAGGCCTGCAAAGGCGTATTGCTGCGTTCGCGGCGCAGGCAGAAAGATTCGCGATTCGGTGCGTCAAAAGTGGTCATCATTGGCGGTGGCGCGGTGCGTTTCCAGAAGGTGTAGAGGCTGCGCCGGTAGAGGCTTTCGCCCTTGTCCTGCTTGTAGTAGCGGGTGTTGCTACCGCCAAATGCCAGCGGTTCCCAGATATTGTCCGGTTGGTAGGGCTTCACTCCTTTGCCTCCAAGCGTGGGACTCAAAAGGCCGGCAACGGCGAGCGCTTGATCGCGGATGACCTCGGCATCCAGACGAAAACGTGGACCACGCGCGAGAAGTCGATTCTCAGGATCGCGTGTGGCATCCATGACGCGAGCGTCTTGCCGATACGCGTGGCTGGTGACGACGAGGCGCACCATTTCTTTGATGTCCCAACCGCTTTCGCGGAAGGTCACCGCCAGCCAGTCGAGAAGTGCCGGATGGCTGGGAGGCTCGCCCTGGGACCCGAAGTCGTTGGAGGTCTTCACCAAGCCGATGCCAAAGAACTGCTGCCAGAGTCGGTTTACCTGGACACGAGCGGTCAGTGGATGATCGGGAGACGTGAGCCAGCGGGCGAGATCGATGCGGTTACGATTTGGGTTCTCCGGCAGAGCAGGGAAGACTGCGGGTGTGTTGCGGGTGACCTTTTCTCCAGGTTGGTCGTACAATCCGCGCTTCATGATGAAGCTGTCGCGACGCTGTGGGAGGTCTGCCATCACCAGGGTGGCGGGCACGGTGTCTTCGACGGATTTGCGACGAGCGGTCAGCAGGCTGCGCTCTGCCAGCAGCGGCGCGATGCGCTCTTGCGTGCCTTGGTAAACACTCTCCAACCAGAATTGCCGCACCTGCTTAGCTTCATCGGCATTCCAGGTTTCTGGTTTTTTGCCGCGTACCAGTGTTCGCAGCGGTTCAGGGATTTCTTCCACGCGACGGCCTTGATTCTTCTTCAACCACACGCTGTAGGACCATGCCGGATCGGTTGCCGGTTGCACCATGCTGGAGACGCCCAGGTGATCCCAGGTCACTGTTCCATCGCATTGCGTGAAGGCAAAGCCGGTGATCTTTGTGGTGGGTTTCAGCCCCATGCGGGCGGCATCGACTTCGAGTTTGACCCACTCGCCAGCCTTGGGCAGTGGTCCCATGTGGACCTTCTCTGGCGTGCCAAGAGTGCCAAAGCCAATCGCTGCTTCCTCGCCCCAAATCGCACGGTGCTTCCAGCCATCGCTGTGAAATTGGATCATGATGGCGCGTGGAGGATTCGCTGGATCAAGGAAACAATTCACGAACACCTTGGCTCCTGAAGGCGCATTGAGATTTACGCCTCCCGCGAAGAAGTCCTGCGCCACACCCTTCGCCGTGCGGGTCAGCGCCGCAGCGCCTGCGGCCACACCCACTTTTGATTCAGCTTTGGTCACGATCTTCAATGGCGCGCCCGATGATTGTGGATTCGATCCAGCGGGAAACGCATCCTCGAACCATAGCGTCTCAGTCGTGCGTGTGGGTGGGGCTGGATTCGCCTCGGCGGGATCGCTGTAACCTGCGCTGGCGACATCGGTTTTGATCTGCTGGTCGAGCGTAGCGACTTTGCGATCCAGACTGGCGATTTCTTGGGCCTGCTCTGCACTGGTCAGGCGCATGACTGGCGGAGTCAGCAGGATATTGCCATCCATCGCGGGATCAGCCGTGCTATTGAAGAAGGCATACATAGAGTAAAACTCCTTTTGGCTGATGGGGTCATACTTGTGGTCATGACACACCGCGCAGCCTGCCG
This sequence comes from uncultured Verrucomicrobiaceae bacterium, assembly GCA_964496625.1. Taxonomy (GTDB): domain Bacteria; phylum Verrucomicrobiota; class Verrucomicrobiia; order Verrucomicrobiales; family Verrucomicrobiaceae; genus JACKQF01. The sequence goes on from CAZCAL010000351.1 coordinate 4,596, forward strand.
TCAGCCCCATCCACACCGCCACGGTGGTGTCCGTGCGATCAATTGCGTAGCGATGGATGAACTCCTCGTTGATCGATCCACCCTCGCTGGTCGTGACATTGCAGCGATTGAATCCAGAGGCGATCGTCTGCTCCCGAGTGGCGTTGGGCAAAAGATCACCCGCAAGCTGCCACAGCGTAAATTGGTCATAGGGCAGGTTTTCGTTGAAGGCCTGCACGACCCAATCGCGATACGGCCACATGCTGCGTTCATTGTCCAGATGCAGCCCGTGGGTATCTGCGTAGCGAGCGGCGTCCAACCAATAGCGCGCCATGTTTTCGCCGTAGTGATTGCTTTGCAAAAGCCGTGTCACCACACGGTCGTAAGCACCAGGGGCAGCATCGGCGATAAAGGCATCGATCTCCGGCAAGGTGGGAGGCAATCCCGTCAAATCCAAGGTGACACGACGGATGAGCGATTCACGCGTCGCCTCAGGTGCGGGTGCGAGTCCCTCTTCTGCCAGCCGTGCCTGAAGAAACGCATCGATGGGGTTCTGAATCGGTGCATCAGGGCTCAGGGCAGGGGTGGGCGGGGCGATCTTTTTGGGGGCTTCGAACGCCCAATGCTTTTGATAAACGGCACCCTCCGTGATCCATTGCTTCAGCAGTGCGATCTGCGCTGGCTTCAGCGGTTTGTGGCTATCCGGCGGTGGCATGATCTCGTCAGGATCAGTGCTCAGGACACGCTCCATCAGCGTGCTGGACTCAGGATGCCCCGGCTTCACCGCTTGCACGCCTTTGATGACCGCATAGGCCCCGTCCGCAACATCCAGCCGC
>CAZCAL010000352.1:0-1406 GCA_964496625.1 uncultured Verrucomicrobiaceae bacterium
GAAGGGATGCTCCCGCCAGGGGATTACACCATGCTGGATGCGACGAAAACAGTTGGCATCATGAAGTTGGGAGGCACCATTTTGGGTACCACAAACAAGGGCCACTTCGTCGCCAAGGTTGGCGAAGGCAATGTTTCAGAGGTTCCTCGGGAAATCGTTGAAAAAGCCAAGACCACGCTGAAACACCTGGAAGTCGGCGCGTTGATCGTTGTGGGTGGTGATGGCAGCCTCACCACGGGTCTGCAACTTTATCAAATGGGTATCCCGATCATCGGTGTGCCAAAGACCATCGATAACGACATTCAGGCCACGGCGATGAGCTTCGGCTTTGATTCGGCAGTCGCCACTGTGGTGGATGGGCTTGATCGTTTGCACACGACAGCGGAGAGTCACAAGCGAGTCATCGTTCTTGAGGTGATGGGACGTCATGCGGGCTGGATCGCTCTTTATGGCGGGATGGCTGGCGGTGCAGATGTCATTTTGTTGCCGGAAATTCCTTTCCACCTGGATAAGGTCGCTGCCGCTGTAAAGGCCCGCGATGCCAAGGGACTCCATAGCACTCTCATCGTCGTGGCAGAGGGCGCTCGGCTGGAGTCAGGCGATTTGGTGAAGAAGGAGGCCATTGGCAGCACTGGAGAGGACCGGTTGGGTGGAATTGGCGAATATGTCGCAAAGCAGGTGGAAAAGTTGACAGGGAAAGAGACCCGGTCCTGCACGCTGGGCCACCTCCAACGTGGTGGCGCGCCCACCTCCCTGGACAGGATTCTGGGCGTCCGATTCGGTGTCCATGCGGTGAAACTCATTAAGGAAGGCAAATTCGGGCGTATGGTCAGTTACCAGCAGTACCATGTGGGTGATGTGGCCATCGAGGAGGCCGTGAACCAGTTGCGCCTTGTAACCAATGACAGCGAGATTGTGGACGCGGCCCGCAGCATAGGGGTCAGCTTCGGCGATTGACTAAAATTTGAAGAATTGTTAACAACTACAGATTCCGTTTGACACTTTGATGGGCGCTCCCTACTTTGGCGGCCCTTCTTCCGCTCCCAAGGAACCGGCGGATGAATCGGAAGCACCTTAATACCCCCCAATGAAAACCTTTTCTGCCAAAGCTGAAGATACGACCCGCAAATGGTGGGTCATCGATGCAAAAGACCGCGTGCTCGGCGATGTCGCCGTTGCTGCTGCTAACCTCCTTCGTGGCAAGACCAAGCCGGTCTTCACGCCACATGTTGATACCGGTGACTTCGTCGTTGTTGTGAATGCTGAGCATGTCGTGCTGACAGGCCGCAAGGAAGAGCAGAAGACATACACCTCCGTTTCTGGTTACATCGGTGGCCAAAAGGTAGAGACTGCCGCAAAGGTTCGTGCTCGTCGCCCACAGCTTTTGCTTGAGCGTGCCATCAAGG
>CAZCAL010000352.1:1416-5404 GCA_964496625.1 uncultured Verrucomicrobiaceae bacterium
CAAGGGCATGATTCCTCACAATCGTCTTGGTCGTCAGATCTACACCAAGCTCCGCGTCTATACCGGTGGTGGTCATCCGCACGAAGCACAGAACCCACAGGCCTTCGAATTGGTCTAATTTCTTGTAGCCCTTTTTTCTCAATATGAGCACCCCTAAATCAAGCGCCACTGGACGCCGCAAAACCGCAGTCGCACGTGTGCTTCTCCGTGAAGGCAATGGCCAGATCACCGTTAACGGTCGCAGCTTCGAAGAATACTTCCCGACGCTGACTCTTCAGAACCAAGTTCTGTTCCCCCTGCAACTCACTAACACCCACCAAGCTTATGACGTCGCAGTCAACACCAATGGTGGTGGTGTGACGGGTCAGGTCGGTGCGGTTCGTCTCGGCGTTGCGCGCGCTTTGATCGCCGTTGACGCAGAGCTTCGTCCAGTGCTGAAAAAGGCTGGCCTGCTCACTCGCGATTCCCGTGCGAAAGAACGTAAGAAGGCCGGTCGCCCAGGTGCCCGTAAGCGCTTCCAGTTCTCCAAGCGCTAATTCATCAGCGCTGGTTTTCCGATCAAAGAGTTCCTCAAAACGCCTCGCAGTTCTTGCGGGGCGTTTTGTTTTGGAAGGGACGGGCATCTGCGTAACGATAGCTAGCCGAAGTTTCCTTCACGCCCACCCGCTTTCATTTTTAGATCATGCCTTTGCCCGCTACACCTCCTGTCAGTCCCAAAGAGATCCAAGAAGACAAAAAGTTTCGCGCTGCAGAACAGGATCGGATCCTTCTGAGCGGGCCGAATCGACGCGGTCGAGAACTTTCACTATTGATGGGGGTGGTGATGGATTTCTTGAAGGGGTTCCGCGCTCTGCATTTCGTGGGGCCGTGCATCACGGTCTTTGGGTCAGCACGATTTAAAGAAGACCATCATCATTACCAGGCTGCCCGTGAGGTGGGCGCGGCGATTTCCAAGATGGGTTTTACCGTCATGACAGGGGGTGGGCCGGGCATCATGGAGGCAGCCAATCGCGGGGCCAAGGAAGCGGGTGGGCACAGCGTGGGCTGCAATATCAAGCTGCCGTTTGAGCAGCACGAAAACCCCTATTTGGATCGCTGGGTCACGTTCAATTACTTCTTCGTGCGCAAGACGTTGATGATCAAATATAGCTACGGCTTTGTCATCATGCCGGGCGGTTTTGGCACCATGGACGAGATGTTTGAGGCGCTGACGCTGATTCAGACGAAGAAGATTCGGAATTTCCCGATTGTGGTGATGTGTTCCGAATTTTGGAAGGTCATGAGGCAGTTCATCGATCAGATGGTGGAAGAAGGCACGATCAGCGAAGCGGACCTGGAATTGATCTGCTTCACTGACTCCATCGAAGAAGCCGTGGCTCACCTCCGGGAGCGCGCTGTGAAGCAGTTCGGCCTGCGTGAGAATCGCGTGCCGGTCAGTCAGATCCTCCTTGGCGAAAAAGGACTTTAAGCTGAATGACTCATGAATCATCCAGGTTAAGTCTCGCAGCGCTTTCGTCATTGCCAGAGCCCACCTAATCCGCTCTGATGGGATGCATGTCCCTACAGAGTGTCTTTGCCCCAGCCGCCGTCCTCTATGAGGCCGGGAAACCCTTGGTCATTGAGGAGGTCGAGGTGCGCCCACCGCAGGCGGGTGAAGTCCGTGTCCGCATGAAGGCTGCGGGCGTATGCCACAGTGATCTCCACGTCATGACGGGAGATCTCCGAATGCCGGAGCCAATCATCCTCGGCCACGAGGGCGCAGGCATCGTCGAAGACATCGGCCCCGGTGTCACCACTGTCCAACCTGGTGACCACGTGATTCCCATCTGGAGGGCGTCGTGTGGTCGCTGCGAATATTGCATGAGTGGGAAGCCTGCGCTCTGTGACATGGGCACTGCGATGCGTTTCACCGGCCTCATGCCGGATGGCGAGACACGTTTTCGTAACACGAAGGGCGACAGTATTCGGCATTACGCAGGTGTCTCAACCTTCGCGTCCCTCTCGACGATGCCGGAGGCCGCAGTGGTGCCCATCCCCAAAGAATTCCCGTTCTATAAGGCCGCACTGATTGGTTGCGGTGTGATCACTGGCTTTGGCGCGGTGGTGTATGCGGCACAGGTGAAGCCTGGCAGCACTGTGGCCGTTTGGGGCTGTGGCGGGATCGGGCTCAATGTGATCCAAGGGGCCCGGCGCATGGGCGCACGCCGCGTCATTGCGGTGGACATCTTATCGCGCAAGGAGGCGAAAGCCCGCGAGCTCGGTGCCACCGACTTCATTGATGCGACCCTTGCCGATCCCGTTGAGGTGGTGAAGGCATTGACGGACGGCAAGGGGGCCGACTTTACCTTTGAGGCCATCGGCCTGACAAAACCCATCGAACAAGCCTTTGATGCCACGCGGAAAGGTGGCACCTGTGTCATCGCAGGCATCTCCCGAGGAGACGCAAGAGCGGCCATCAATGTGAATCAGCTCGTTTACGCCGAGAAGACCCTGAAGGGCACTCTCTATGGCAGCGCGAGACCGAGAGTGGACCTGTTGAACCTCATCTCCATGCATGAGGCGGGGGATCTGATGCTGGATGAGCTACTGACGCGCACCTGGCGTCTGGCAGAGATCAACGAAGCCTACGACGCCTTGAAAAATGGCGAACTCGCTCGTGGCTTGATCGTTTGGTGATCCATCTGGGCCGTTGCTATGTGGGTTCGTGTGCTTCATGGCATTCCTTGTGCTTTGCAGAATGATGATCTCACAACCTCCATGACCTCTGCGCCTGTGAATTCCACCATTGCTACCCTCGGGGAGTGTCGATTTTCATCTCCATTGCATCGCATCGGTGCGACCAAGGCACCCTGGAAGACCGATAGCGATCAGATCCTCTTCCACAGCCACCTCCTCGAAGACGGGCGAGACGTCTCTGTGCCCAGCTTCGAAAGTGCTGGCCCTCGCGAAAAGATCTTCTTTGATCCTTCGAAGACCACCATCGGCATCGTCACCTGCGGTGGCCTTTGTCCAGGCCTCAATGACATCATCCGCGGCATCGTGAACCAATGTCACCATCAGTATGGGATCACGCGGATCTACGGCTTTCGCTACGGTTACGAAGGGTTGGTTCAGCGCTATGGTCACACGCCCATCATGCTGAGGCCAGCCTCGGTCGAGCAGGCTCACAACTTTGGTGGCACGCTCCTGGGCAGTTCCAGAGGCATTCAAGACATCGGTGAAATGGTGGACACCCTTGAGGACATGAAGATCGACATCCTCTTCGTCATCGGTGGTGATGGCACCCTGCGCGGCGCCGCTGAGATCGTGAAGGAAATTGAAAAGCGCGGACTGAAGAAGGCCATCGTCGGTATCCCAAAGACCATCGATAATGACATCATGTATCTGGACAAAAGCTTTGGCTTTGAGACCGCTTTCGCTGCCGCCGTGCAGGCTGTCAAATGCGCCTACACTGAGGCCAGTGGTGCAGTCAACGGCGTCGGTCTGGTGAAGCTGATGGGCCGCGATTCCGGGTTCATTGCATGTTTTGCAGCGCTGGCCGGCAGCAATGTGGATTTTGTTCTCATCCCAGAGGTCCCCTTTGATCTCGATGGACCGCGCGGGATGTTGGAGGCGCTCCGCTATCGACTCAATAAACGTGGCAGCGCAGTCATCGTCGTTTCCGAAGGCGCAGGTCAGCACTTGATGGAGGCCTCTGGTGCCACGGATGCGAGCGGCAATCAGCGTTACGGCGACATTGGCTTGTTTTTGAAGGATCGCATTAATGCGTTCTTCAAAGAGCGCCGCACGGAGGTCAATCTCAAGTACATTGACCCCAGCTACATCGTCCGCAGTGTGCCCGCCAATGCTGCGGACAACGTCTATTGCTCACGCCTTGCTCAGGCAGCCGTCCATGCCGCAGTGGCGGGGAAGACTGGTATGCTAGTAGGACGCTGGCATGGGTCGTTTGTGCATCTTCCTCTAGAGTTGGTCATCAAGGGCCGCCGTA
>CAZCAL010000353.1:0-5403 GCA_964496625.1 uncultured Verrucomicrobiaceae bacterium
ACAGCAGGCTACGCCGTCGTGATGGGGGATGAGTCCGGTGATTTGACAGAGGCACTGGCGAAGCAATCGGAACTTCAACTGCTGCTCATTGAACCAGATGCCATCCGTGCCGAGGCTGCTCGGCTGCGGTTCGCGAATGAGGGTCTTTACGGGGTGCGTATCGCGGTCTTGATGGCGAGCCCAGAGCAAACGCATTTGCCAAAACACTTTGCAAATCTGTTGATCGCTCCTGTGGCTGAACTGGCCGAAGCAGTGAAGGCTGAGCTTGCGCGTGTGCAACGTCCTTACGGAGGCGTCATTTGTCATCGTGAGGGAAAAAAAATCACAGTTGAAAAAAGCGGTGCTCCGGCCGGGGCGGGGGAGTGGACCCATCAAAACGGCAATGCGGCCAACACGCTTTGCTCTGACGATGAGTTGGTGAAAGGGCAGTTGTCGATGTTTTGGTTTCGCGATGTGGAGTTTGAGATCGCCAATCGTCACGGCCAGGGTCCAGCCCCGCTTGTTTCCCAAGGGTACATGGTGGTCAGTGGTGTGAACGGATTGGTCTGCGTGGATGCCTTCAATGGACGCTTGCTCTGGGAGTTTCCGCTCAAGGAATTCCTCATCGATTATGATGGCATCCATCATGATGTCGGTGTTGGAGATACGGGTGGACCGTTTTGCATCGGTGGGGACTCCGTCTATGTGAAGAGTGGCCCGCGCTGTCTGCGCATCGGTTTGGCGACGGGCAAGCTTGTGAGGGAATTCGTGACTCCTGCGGCGGCTGATGATGCGAACAAGAACTGGGGCTACCTCGCGTGGAACGGTGGTATCCTGTATGGCTCGATTGCGAATGAAGGGCACAACGTCAGTCCCCGTTATCAACTGACGGAGTTGCGCACAGAATCGGTGCTGCTGTTTGCGATGGATCCAGACACAGGTAAGGAGATGTGGAGATACCAGCCCAAAGGCTCCATTCGCCATAACTCCGTCGGCATTGCGCAGGGTCATGTGTATCTCATTGATCGTCCGTTGGTGGAGTCAGATCACGTCGCCAATCCTCGTCGCGAGGGCAAGTCGGGTGCCAAACTCGCGTACAGCGCGGTTCCCCCTGGAACGTTATTGGCCTTGGATGCAAAGACTGGCAAGGTGGCGTGGCAAAATGCCGATGACATCTGGGGAACGGAAATCAGCATCAGCACTGCCCACAATGTCTTGCTGATGAATTACAAAGCCGTGCGGCACAATTTTTTCGAGCTGCCCTCAGAAGTCGGAGGTCGTTTGGGGGGATTTGATTTGAAGACTGGAGCAAAGCTTTGGGAACAACAGGTAAAGTATGAAACCCGCCCCCTGATCAATGATGACAAAGTGTATGCCCAAGGTGGTGCATGGGATTTGAAGACGGGTTCGCCACTTGCCTGGGAGTTTCAACGCTCTTACGGCTGCGGGCAAATTTCCTCCAGTCGCAACATGCTTCTCTTCCGCTCTGCGACGCTGGGTTATGTTGATTTGGGGCGCAAAGCAGGCACGGAAAACTTTGGCGGCATCCGCCCAAGTTGTTGGATCAATGCGATCCCTGCTTCAGGTCTTGTGCTGGTGCCGGATGGTGCCTCAAAGTGCCACTGCAGCTACCAAATGAAGGCCTGGTTCGCCTTGCAGGGGGAGTGAGAAGTTTCACTCTTCCCCATCAGCGTAGTCGTCCTGAAGGCGGCGGACATTCTTCTCTGTGCCAAACAACAGCAAGACATCGCCTGCGTCAAAGGTGCGGCTTGGCTCTGGGATGCCGATGATCTTTTCGATCTGTGGCATAATCGAGCTGCATGACACGGCGTCTTTGCGGCGCAAGACGGTGACGAGGTTTAGTTCGTAGCGGGAGCGAAGATCAATTTCGCGCAAGGTCTTGCCGATCATGCCATGAGGGATCAGCACTTCGGAGATCTCATGACCTTTGCCAACGGGGAAACTGTTCACGACATCAGGAGATCGCAATGAGCGCGCCAACCACGCGGCCGCGAGAGCCTCTGGGATGATCAACTCCTCAATCTTCAGCAGCTTCAAGAGGCGGGCATGAAGGGGATTGATGATGCGGCTGATGATCCGCTTCGGTCCGATTTGTTGAACGTTGGCTGCGATGGAGAGCGCCGCTTCAAAGTCCTTTCCGATCGCCAGGATGACCGCATCACAGTCTGACACGGGGATGTCGTGAAAAGCGTTCATGTCAGAGCAGTCCGCAGTGACGAGAAACTCGATTTCTTCCTTCATCGCTTCCGTGTGAACTGGGTCGTTGTCCACGCCGATCACCTCATGCCCATCGCGGGCGAGTTGACGTGCGAGGTGGGTTCCAAAGGAGCCGAGGCCAATGATACAGAAGCGCATAGTGAGTGGAAGTGAGGGTGAAATTAAGGTGAATCAGGCGAGGATAATATCCTCTGTGGGGCGCTGGGCGGGACGTTTGCGATTGAGCGGCGTCAGCGTTGATAGGACGGTGAATAGCCCGATCCTACCGACGAACATGTTGATGAGGATCAGCCATTTTGCAGCTTCCGTCAGGTCTCCAGTGAGGTTTAAACTCAGGCCAACCGTCGCGAAGGCACTGACAAGCTCGAAGACCAACTTGGTGTCTGGAACGTCCGGTTGGATCTGGCGAAGAATGGCAAAGTTCACAAACAGCCATCCCATCGTTAGCACCAAAATCGAGAGTGCACGAGGCCCGACGTCAGCGGGCAGTTTGCGGCGGAAGAGCACGAGGTCTGGCGTGCTGCGCAGGAGGTTCCATAGATGCGCCGTCGCGATGGCAAACACCGTCGTCCGCACACCGCCAGCGGTGCCTCCTGGTGATCCGCCGATCAACATCAGCATCACCATCAAGTGCACGGTCACCGGACCGATGCCACCCATATCAACGGTGTTAAACCCGGCGGTACGGGTCGTCACGGAATGAAAGAATGCAGTTAGCATTTGGCCGTCATTGCTTTCGCCCGAATGGAACCAAAATTCACTGACCCAAATGGCTGCAGCTCCACCAAACAGCAGGATCAGGGTGGTGGTCAGCACAAGCCTTGTATGCACGCGGAGGCGCGGACGCTGATGGGCTGGATCACGGAGTCTGTGCAGACTTTGGCGCACGTAGGCGAGCCCATCGCGCAGCACCGCGGCACCGACGCCCCCCAGGATGATCAACGCGCAGATCACCAATTGGAGCGATCCGTTGTCACGAATCCAGCCATCTGCCAAGCCATCAGGTAGGGTCGAAAAGCCCGCGTTGCAGAAGGCAGAAACCGAATGAAACACCGACTGGAAAATTCGTTCAGCTAGCCCACGGTCCGCAGGCAGGCATTGAAAGAGCAGCACCGCGCCGAGTGCCTCCGTGACGAAGGTGAAGACGACGATGAATCGCAGCGAATCGGATACCCGCGCGAGGTGCTTTTCGGAGATCATTTCTCCGAGCACCTGGCGATCATGCAGTGACATGCCGCTAAACAGCACTGTGCCGATGTAGAAGGTGAGCGTCATGATGCCGAGCCCACCGATTTGGATCAATCCGAGGAGGATGACCTGGCCCGTCGGTGTGAAAAAATGGGCGGTATTCTCGACGGCGAGCCCCGTCACGCATACAGCGCTGGTGCTGGTGAAAAGTGCGTCCAGCCACGAAAAGGTCTCATTGGTCTGGATGGCACGCGGGAGTTTGAGCAGCACGGTGCCGATCCCGATGATGAGGATGAAGCTGCCCATGAATAGCCAGCCGGGCCGAATGTTTAACCCGGTGATTTGTGCCTGATGGCGCAGCGCACGCAACCCCAATGATAGTAGCATCGCGCCTTGGACGAGGCCGTAGAGAAGGATGGTCAGCTTACCACCGTGTGACTCTAGCCAGGGGCTACTCAGCAAGGCAATCATTAGGCCTGCGGCCAAGACGCCAATGGAGATATGAAAACCCCAGCGGCGCAGGTACTCCTTTCGACGTTCGCTGCGTCGCCAGTTGATGAGGTGTTCCAGGCAAAAGAGAGCCACGAGCAGCGCGGTGGTCCATTGATGGCTGGTGGAGACGGTGCCCTCAAATCCTACCTCCCATACCACCACGACCAATACGGCCAGCGCCAGCAGGCGCGAAAACCAGCGCGGAAGCCGATGATGGTGGCTGGAGTCTGTTGGACGGCTGGAAGTGTTTGAGGCGGGCAAAGTGGAATAACGATACTCAGCGCAAGATCAGGTCAAGCTCCTTAGCGGATCTCTCTCATGGCCTGGAGTTTTGCGCGTGCATCTCCATTGCGTAGCAGTTCCTCTGCCAAGGCCTTGCCGCTGTGTAGGTCGGTGGCGACCCCTGTGATGACAAACCCAGCCGCAGCGTTTAGCACGGCAATCTCGCTCTTCGGGCCAGGGCTTTTTCCAGAAAGGATTTGTTCTAGCAAGGCTGCGTTCTCTTGGGCATCCCCTCCCACTAGGTCTTGGATCTCTGCTGGATGAAAGCCGAACGTTTGCGGATCGATCTGCGTGTGAGATAGCGCTCCGTCGGAGAGTTGGCACACCTCGTTGACGCCAAGGGTGGAAAACTCATCCATCCCACCTGCCGAGCCTGCGGAACCGTGCACGACCCACGCTGCTTTGCGACCCAGGCTCTTTAAAATGTGGCCAAACACATCGGTCAGGGCAGGCTCAAAGACACCGATCAATTGGTAAGCGGGTCGCGCTGGATTTAGCAAAGGGCCCAGAATATTGAAGATGGAACGTTGACCTTCAGCGCCCAAAATCTTCCGCGCCTCCGCCACCGCCTTGAATGCGGGGTGATAAAGGGGTGCGAAGAAGAAGCCGAGCCCTGTCTCTTCGATGCCCTGCCGCACCCGCTCAGTGGGTAGATCAATCTTGATTCCCATCGCCTCCAGCACATCCGCACCGCCTGCCTTGGAGGTGATGCCACGATTGCCATGCTTCGTCACGCACACGCCGCCAGCGGCAAGGATGAACATGGCGGTCGTGGAAACGTTGAAGAGGTGCAGCTTGTCACCGCCGGTGCCGACCACATCAAGCATCGGTCCCGGCAGGCGGGTCGGATCAATCTGTGGATCGACAGCGCGTTTCAAGAAGGCCCGCACAAATCCAGCGATTTCCTCTGGAGTCTCTCCCCGTTTGGCCAGGGCGCGCAGGAAGTCAGCCTTGGCTGCCGCAGGAGCGTCTGGATTCACGAGGAAATCGGCAGCTTCCTGGATCTGGGCTTCGTCCAGCGGTCCGCCCGCAGCAAGTGTTTCCGAAAAGGTGGTCATCAGCTCACCATGGCGAAGTGACGCTTGCGACGCAAGCGGAACGCGCATCGTCGCGGTTAGACGTGAGCTTTCACGAAGCCCGTGACGCGCGTACGATTGGCCGAGGGAGCTATGCGCTAGCGCGCTGACTGGGTCGTCTGCGCATCCGCCATCGGCAGTGGGAGCG
>CAZCAL010000354.1:0-3816 GCA_964496625.1 uncultured Verrucomicrobiaceae bacterium
GCTCCGTCGTCTTGCCAAGCATTCTCTGGGTTCGCAATCCAGCGCAATGTGTCGAACATCATCGTCAGCACCTGATCACGATTGGCCATTCCCAGCTTGTCATCAAAATTGGCGGCGTAGCCGGGGATGCGCGAATTTACGTCTCCGGTGAGGCCGAGCAGATAAGTGTAAAGTTCACGATTGCGGCCTGCGCTGCGATCGGCATGACGGGACTGTGCTGAGCCGGGCGAATTTGTGTTCGTCCAGGTGTCAGCGCGCTGCAGGAAATAACTCGGCCTATCGCTACGCCCCGGTTCTCCACCCAGCGTTGCTGCCAATGCCATTTCATGATCAAAGCGGGATCGATCCGACGGGCTCTCCATCACTGGCCAGAGGGAGATCTTCGGCAGGTTAAACGGATTCAGTTCCGGTGCGCTGCTATGCGTCGTGAGGAAAAAACGTCCCCGTCGGATGTCCGCTTGATTTAGTGTGTAACCCCCCAAAGTTACGGCGTCTGATCCGTTCAGTTTGCGATCCTGGTTATCCTTCCCTGGGGTGAAAAGCATCTCATCAAGGTTTGCGAAAAGTCGGGTGCGTTGGTCCGTGGTGAGCGTTGTATTGTCAGACAGGGGCTGCGTCCCATGTTCGGTGCCGGTTTTGGGCTCATTACCACGCGGGATAAGGCCGTGGATCAGTTCCAAGTGGTTGCGAAATTCAGTCACTCCGTCCTTCAGCAATGGTTGCGATACTGGGTCCAGCTTTGGTTCTGGGCTGTGTTCGCCAAAACCCCGAAACACAGGTGATAGAGCAGTGAATGCAGGGTGACCAGAGAGGCGATGATACTCACCTCGGGCAGGTTGGGCGGCAGCGTAATTTTGGTCGCGAATCCCACTGGTATGCGCGGGCACCCACGGGGCGGGTTCGCTGGCGACGTTTACGTTGACCTTGCAACTTTCGTCATCCGTCCAGTAGGCGATCCGGCCGACGATGGTTGGCAGCGGAAAGCCCGCACGCGCTTGGAACTTGCTGGCGTCAAATCGAACCTTGCCGTCGGCGCTACCGCTGAGAGGAGTGATCAGGCTCCCATCGCTGAGGACGTAGAGCCACATCACTGGCATCGGCATTCCATTGCGCTGCGTTGCCCCTGGCGGAGTGCCCAAAACGCTCACACCTTCCACCACTGGGTCATCCTCCGTCCCACCCATCGCTGAGGGATCAAAGATAGGGTAAATGAGCGTGCCGGTCTGATTTTGAACCGTGCTCCCTGCGGTTTGTGTGCTCCTGGGTGGAAGGTATTCCACAGGTTCGTTCAAATCCACGAACAAGCCGGGCAGTTGATTCCAGGTTTGCAGCAGTGCCGCCTCATCCTTGGGTTTGAAGGTCGTCTCCGTGCCGTAGAGGGTGCGGGTCGAGTAGAGGGGATAAAAGAATTGGCTGCGGGCCTCCAAAGGTTCCCCAGCTTTGGGCGTGGGGGAGGGATCTGAAAATACCCGAATCATGCCGGGCTGCGACGTCCAGGTGTAGTTCTGCCCAGTGCCTTCCTCGGTCGCTCTGCGAATTTGCGAGATGACGATATTGGCGGGCATCTTTGCAAGTGTCCGCGAATCGAGGATTTCCGACTCATTGATTGATGCGCGTTGCTCATTGAACGCCACGGTTACAATCGCCAGTACTAAAAAAGCAATCAGAGCCGTCGCGGTCAGGACCAGCACGAGAGCTACGCCATCACGAGTGTTTGAGGAGGATTTGGACTGGCTTTTCCGTGTCGGAATTAGCATACAATGTCATTACACTACCAGATTGCTCCAGTTCAGTCGAGTCAGGAAATACGCGCTGCGAAAATAGTAGGGATTTGTGATTCATCGCCTCAGTCCCAAGCGCCCGCCTCGGGTGTCATTCCCGCCGCTCTTCCATCACGGCGCGAGATAGAACGCCTCCTTACCAACCTGTGGCCATCCCTGGAACCCTCGGGTCATGGGCAGGCGAGAAGATACTCGTCTCAGTATCTTGGGAAATGCATTGGCAGGCCCCGAACCGCGACGTCGGCGCGAGGTGATGCCCCATGACTTCCAGTTCTTTGGAGACAGCAAGACCGAAGGCCTCCTCGATTTTAAGCTCGTCCGGCGTCCATTGGTGGTGAAATCTCGGCGCGGCCAGAGCCTCTGCGGGCGACATGCCATCGTCGATGAGGTGCGTCAGCGTCAGCAAGGTTTGCGTAATGATCGTCGGTCCGCCGGCCGCACCGAGCGTCACGAGAGGGCGGCCGTCCTTGAGGACCAGAGTTGGGCTCATACTTGACAAGGGGCGCTTCTTTGGCGCGATAGCATTTGCCTCTGCTCCAATGAGGCGAAACGCATTGGGCACCCCTGGCTGAGTGGAGAAGTCATCCATCTCATCATTCAGTAGTATGCCTGTTCCTGGAATGATCACCTTGCTGCCAAAGCCCGTATTGATCGTCTGCGTCAGCGCCACCCAGTTCCCCTCTGCATCGGCGACGGATAGGTGGGTGGTGTGCTTCCCAAAGAGATCGCCAGCCCAGTTCATCGGCTCACCGTGCTGCGGCACCGGCGCCACACGATCCAGATCGATTTTTTTCGCCAGCCCGTCCGTATAGGCACGCTCGACCAGCCCCCGAGGCACCTGGGCGAAATCGGGATCTCCGAGCCAGTAAGCGCGATCTGCAAAGGCCAACTTCATCGCTTCCGTCAGCAAGTGCACTCGACTCGCATCTCGCAGATGCCTGACTGGAAAGCCCTCGATGATTTGCAAGATCTGCGCGACGTGGATACCGCCAGAGCTCGGCGGTGGCATCCCGATGATCTCATAACCACGATACTTCGTCCGCAGTGGTTCCCGCTCAATGGCGGCATAGTTTGCAAAGTCGGCGGCTGTCATTAGGCCACCGTTTTCGGCCATCCACGCCGCTGTCTTCGCTGCGAAAGGACCCCGGTAAAACCAGTCTGGCCCCTCCATAGCGATCGCCCGCAGCGTCGCCGCCAGATCCTTCTGCACCAGGGTCTCGCCCTCCTTGAGTGCGGTTCCATCGTCATGTAGTAGCACCTTAGCGGTCGCGGCGTATTTTTTCAGCTGTGGTAGCATCGCCACCAACTTCCGTGCATAGACCGCGTCGATGGGAAAACCCCGCTCCGCCAGATCGGCGGCAGGTTTTGCCACTTCGGCCAGCGAGAGCTTGCCATGCTTCTTCAGTGCTAGGGCGTAGGCGGCTAATGCCCCCGGCACACCTGATGCTAGTGGCCCCGTCTGGCTTGCCTCCGTATTCAGCTTGCCGTCGATAACGTACATGTCTCGACTCGCCGCAGCAGGGGCCATCTCTCTGCCATCGATCGCCGTCACCGCGCCGTCGGCAGAGCGGATCACGATGAAGCAACCTCCACCCAATCCAGAATTGTGCCCGTCCACCACCCCCAGTGTCAGCGCCGCTGCGATGGCTCCGTCCACAGCGTTTCCTCCAGCTTGCATCGCCGCCAACGCCGCCTTGCTGGCCAGCGGTTGCACCGTTGCCACCGCACCGTGGGTGAAGGCTGCCGGGCTCGTCTCCGCCCACAATGGTAAAACGTGGGCGCTTAGTGTGAGGCAAATGGCAGCGTTGCGGCAGATGTGCATTGTCGCCATCGTGACTGATTTCATCGCGGGCGTCAATCCGCGCATCGCTGCAACTTGGAGCAAATGTTTGAAAAGTTTTTTCCGGAATTCTGGCGTGCGCGCAGGATGACGCTAGGCTAAGCATCAGCGTCCCCATGAGCCGATCCACCCCCGCTGACGACCTTCACTCTATCCCTCGCCACATCGCCATCATTATGGACGGCAATGGCCGCT
>CAZCAL010000354.1:3837-5384 GCA_964496625.1 uncultured Verrucomicrobiaceae bacterium
GTTCGTCAGGTAGTCGAAGGCTGCGGCGAACTCGGCGTGGAGTACCTCACCCTCTATGCGTTCTCCAGCGAAAACTGGAAGCGACCGAAGGTCGAAATCGCTGCACTCATGAAGTTGCTCCAGCGCTTCCTGCGGGATGAGACCCCTGAAATGATGCGGAATAACGTCCGTCTCCAGGCCATCGGCCGTCTGCACGATCTTCCGCAGGCCTGTCAGGCAGAGCTCCACCGCGCTGTGCAGACAACCTCACAAAACACCGGGCTCACCCTTATCCTTGCGCTCAGCTATGGCGGGAGGGAGGAGATCATTGATGGCATCAAAAGCCTGATCGATAGCGTAGAGAAGGGTCACCTCGACAAAGCCATGATCGATGGCGATGTTTTCGGCAAGCACCTCTACACCCGCTACTACCCGGATCCCGATCTCCTCATCCGCACCTCTGGCGAGATGCGCCTCTCAAACTTCCTCCTCTGGCAGGTTAGCTACACTGAGTTTTACGTTACCGAAAAGTTGTGGCCAGACTTTGGCAAAGAAGAGCTGAAAGATGCCATCCGGGCGTATGGGAACCGTCACCGCCGATTTGGTGCCGTGAGTTGATTCCGCAAGGCGTACGAACTGCCTCCATGCTTGACGCGGGGCCATTTCAGGCGAAACTCACCCCTCTTGTCCTCTCCTTCCCCTATGCCCGAAGCCTCCACGGTAGCCAAACTGTCCATCGTTGATCCCGATCCCGATTTCCTCAGCTGGGCAGCAGGACATTTAAAGGCACCCGGCGTGGAGATCCTTACCTTTCAGCGTTCGGAAGATGCCTTCGCCAGTTTTCAGAAATCCAGAGCGGATCTTGTGCTCGCGGAGGTTAGGCAGGCCGGCGGCACAGGCATCGATTTGCTGAAGCGGCTGCGCCAGACGGACCCGAACGCCATGGTCATCCTGTTCAGCGCCAATTGCACCACCAGTCAGGTCATCGATGCCATGCGACTGGGTGCCTACGACGTGCTCCCGAAAGAGAAGCTCCAGTACGAACTCCGCACCGTCGTAGAGAGTTCCCTCAGTGCCGTCGAAGTGCGCCGCACCACCAGGGCGCTTGTCCCTCAGGCTCCGACGGAGTCGATTCAAGAGACCATCATTGGCCGCAGCGCCGCCATGCAGGAGGTCTTCAAGCTTATCGGCCGCGTCTCACGTTCCGATGCGCCCGTGATGATCACGGGGGAAAGCGGTTGCGGCAAGGAACTCGTCGCTGGTGCCATCCATAAGTTTAGCCCTCGGGCCAGCAGAGAATTTGTCGCCATCAACATCACCGCCATCCCGGATCGACAGCGAAAAGCCATGCAGGAGATTGTTGAGACCCGGCGCGCGATCAGCGCAGAGCTGCGCAAATTCCTCACCGGCGAGCAGGCCAACATGCAGAAGGTGCTGATGCTCGGTCGGCGCTACGGCGAGCTGGACGGCGAGCTGTCGTACTATTACGCGACGGCGTTTGCGAAGGCGAACAAGACGTTGACCGAGGAGCAGCGCAAGCAGCGGCAGCGCAGCATCGCCCTCCACAT
>CAZCAL010000355.1:0-2215 GCA_964496625.1 uncultured Verrucomicrobiaceae bacterium
ATGGGCACCTTTACCCCAGGGTGTTCGATCCGGCCGGAGGAGACCACGCTTGCAAAAATCCTGGCGAAGGCTGGATACCACTGCGGGCACTTTGGAAAATGGCATCTCGGCCCTGTGAAGGCATCGTCACCCACCAATCCAGGTGCCATGGGGTTTGATGAATGGGTCTCTCATGACAATTTTTTTGAGCTGAATCCCTCCTTCTCGCGCAACGGTGGGCCGCCTGAATTGATCAAGGGCGAAAGCTCCGAAATCTGTATTGATGAGGCTATCAAGTTCATCGATCGCGCCCACCAAAAGGGTCAGCCATTCTTCACCGTCGTTTGGTTTGGATCGCCTCACGAACCCTACAGCGGGCTGCCTGCCGATCTCGCCCTCTATGATGATCTGCCTGCCAAATACAAGGACAAGAAGGTAAAGCTCACTTCGAATGAAACTGGTGGCCCAACTTCCCGCCCGCAGGGGGAAGTGCTTCGCGAGCGTTACGCGGAGATCACCGCCATGGACCGCAGCATTGGCACGCTGCGGAGGCACCTCGCTGAAGCCGGGTTGAAGGATAACACGCTCCTCTTTTATTGTGGAGACAACGGCACCTCCGCAGATGGCTCACTAGTCCGCCATCATCGCGGAGTGAAGGCCCAGGTCTATGAAGGTGGCGTGCTTGTGCCAGGCCTCATTGAATGGCCCGCCCGCATTCCCGGCCCGCGTAGCACAAAGGCCCGAGCTACTACCAGCGACTTGCTGCCCACACTTTGCGCCCTCACCGGACAGCCGCTGCCAGATTGTCCCATCGACGGCATCAATTTGCTTCCCGTCATTGACGGAAAACAGACGGAGAGAAAGAAGCCTCTTTACTTCTGGGATTTTGCTGGTGCCAAGTCGCCCAACGCAGAGCCCTACATTGACCCCGAGTTGCAGCAAGGAACGACGCCGCTGGTCAAGTTATCTGGTGGTAAAGCTACCCGCGATTTTATCAATTTTCGTCACCCCACCATCACAGACGCGGACTACCTTGGGCCGCGTGCCATCATTGATGGTCAGTTCAAGCTCGTCATCCACGACCGCAAGAAGGGCGATGCTCTGGTCGAGCTCTTTGATCTCCAGGTGGACCCTGCGGAGACGACGAACGTCATCGATCAGAATGCAGAGATCGCTAAGAAGCTACAGGGCGAGCTGCGGGAATGGCAGGGCTCCGTCCTCCACAGCCTCACTGGTGCTGACTATCAGAAATTGGCCGACTGAGGCCAACAATCACGAATGAAAATTATCTCGATACTAATGCTGCTCTTCGTGGGTATCTCGAAGGCAGATTCACCGCCAGCAGGCTTTGCATCGCTCTTTGATGGGCAGACCTGGGCCAATTGGGATCACCCACCACATCTAGACGCTGCATGGGAAATCAGCGATGGGGTGATCCGACTCCGCACTGATGAGCCACCGCGCCAGAAGGGGAAAGATTATAACCTCTCGACGCTGAAGCACTTCAAGGACTTCACCTTGATGATCGATTGGCGGCTGACCGGCGAGCCACACACCAAGCCGCATCAGTGGCTTCAAGACGATGGCACGTTTCATACGGATGCTGCCGGAGCCACAATCATGAAGGATAATCTCACTTGGGGCGATAGTGGGATTTATCTGCGTGGGGCACGGTCTGCCCAGGTCAACATCTGGTGCCAGCCTTGCGGCAGCGGGGAGGTGGGAACAAAATTCAAAGACATGCTGGCGAGTAAAGAAGAACGCATGAAGACCATGCCTAGCCTCCGCGCAGACAAAGGTCCAGGGGAGTGGAATCGCTTCATCATCACCCTACGTGGTGACCGCGTGGAAGTGTCGCTGAACGGCATTCAAGTCATCCAAGGCGCACGCGTGAAAGACATCCCCGCCGAAGGCCCGATCACGCTGCAGAATCACAAGGACGCCGTCGAGTTCCGGAACGTCTTCATCAAGGAGCTGCCGTCGTCGTGAGGGTGGAGACTCACGCTCGAACAGTGAGGTCAAGGGATGACATTTTCCATGGAATTCACGATCAAACCCCTGGCTCATGCCATGATCTTGGATGGAGTGTGGCGGGCTTGAAATCGTCAGTTGGCCGAAGTGGTGGTGAAGACCGGACATGCACGGGAAAACCATCCCAAAAGGTAGAGCAATGGTGGGGCAACGAGAGGGCTTCCAACAACGGGTGCCCCCGGCTTTTGAAGAAGGCCGTTGCGCA
>CAZCAL010000355.1:2225-5383 GCA_964496625.1 uncultured Verrucomicrobiaceae bacterium
CCGCCATCGTGGCGAAAGGGGTGGAGTCTTCTTTTGCAATCAGAGACCGCGCCAATCAGTGGTCGGTGCCGCCACCGGCTTCGGGATTGGTGCCGTCAACGCCCGCTCCAGGAACTGCGATTCCGTTGCGGCGGGGCGTGGTGGCGTTGTCGGAGGAATCGGGACGGACTTGATTGGCGCGCATCTGCTCGCGAGTTCTGGGACTGAAGGCGCGGGTTGTTTCCCGGGCTTCCGCATCTTGGCGCAGGAGGTCGAGCGGTTTGAGACCGATGACATCGCGGACCCGAGGGCCAGCCGCACCACCGAGAGAAGCACCTTCAGTGGGGTTACGGTCCGTCGAGCGGGAACCAGCACCGTCGTGTGGCACGTCGTCGGATTCGGTGATCTCCGGGGTCTGGCCTTCGCGGTAAACGGTCTTTCTCTCGCTGCCATCGCTGCGCCGCTCCACTACTACGGTGCTGGTGTGCTGGCCGTCGCTGTCATAGTGCTGGTCCGTGCTGTGGTTCAGGCTCGACTGAGAATCCGACCGCCCCGTGTACTTGCCATCTGGCGCATAGTGCTGGGTCGTCGATTGACCATTGGCACCAGGGGTGACGACGTGACGTGAGCCATCCGGATTCATGTACTCGTAGGGGCTGAGGTTCCAGCTGCCATCGGTATCCGTATCGCCCTCACGACGGCCTTGGGAAACCGCTCCGCGCAGGTCCTTGACACCACCACGCTGCGGCTGAAAGCGCGCCAGCGGATCGTGGCCCTGCCGTTGCGGCGATGTGCGGCCAAAGGCGCCTTCATCACCGAAGTTCGGTGTGGCAAAGCCCGGAGTAGTCGGGTTGGTGCCGTGAACCCCGAACTGACGCAGACCGGCAGGCAAGGAACCGCGCACGACATCGATGGCATGGAAAGCACCGGCGATGCCGCGACCCGTCGCGTTTGCAGCGCCAGGATTGCCGGTGAAACCAGCCAGGCGGCGATCACCCGTGGCTGCCGGACTGGCACCTGCACGGGAGCGTGGGATGGCGGCACCGGGCTTCACGGTCGCCCCGCCGCTGACGGTGGCAGGCCGTGGCATCGCGGGAGCGGGACGGTTGGGGGCGTAGGCGCTGCGGATGCCTGGGGTGACTGGCTGGAAGGAGCCGGACCCGTGCGGGATCGCGAAGCCGGGCTTAGCAACGGGCTGCCCGGGCTTGGCGGCACTGACGAGCGTGGTGCTGGTAACGAGGGCGATGAGGATAAGGCGATTCGTTTTCATGGGATGACTTGGTTTGAATGGTTTGTGTTCAGGTGCGGCTGATGAGCCGCGTCATCCTCTGTCTGGCAGGGGCCAGTGATGCCGTTACAGCAAAAGCGATAAATTTTTTTCCAAGCGCGGAGGGGAGCGCTGAATTAAGCGCTGAACGCAGCGCGCAAGGCATCGATCTCCGCTTGGACAGCCTCCTCGGTGGGATGGGCTAGTGTGTCGGCGACGGTATCGCGCAATACCTCGGCGAAGCGCTTGCGCAGCCGATGCAAGGTAACGCGCAGCGCTTCGGCGGTCACATGCAGAGCCTGCGCCGCTTCTTCATGGGAGGGAATGGCGCTACCCTGCAATGGGGCGAGCAAGGGACGAAGAACAGCAAAAGCCGCACTCTTCCCCGCCGCCTCCTGCTCCTTTGCCAGCCGCTGCATGGCATTCTCCAGCAGGGCGAGCGCGCAGCTCTTATCGAAGTAGTGCTCAGGTGATTCGGCGCCGGAGTCCGCCGCGTCGAAATCTTCCTCATCCTTCAACAGATCGAGCGAAAGCAGGTCCCTGCCGCCACCGCGCTTTTCGGCCATCGTCTTGCGCCACTCGCCACGCTGCCAGCGTTGCAAGGCGCCCAGCAGAAAGCTGCGCATCCGCCCGCTGTCAGCCGAGGCTTTGGCAAAAAGATCCTCATCCAGCAGCGAAACAAAAAAGCCCTGCGTCGCATCCTGCGCATCCGCCTGCGACAATCCGCGCCGCCGCAAGAAGCCGTAGATGGGTCGCCAATACATCACGCAAAGTTCCTCAAGCGCCACGCGGCGCCTGGCCGGATCAGACCCAGCCCGCGCCCCGGAGACAAGGCTCCAACGCGTCACGGGGAACTGGGCATCGCTGGGGAGGTTCATGGTGGGAAATTGAGGCAGCCGAGCATGCGCTTCCGTCTTCAAATCGACCCGGCGGCCTCAAGAAAGCGTGTTGCGGCCCTTGGCGCAATCTCTTACTGTTGCAGTCAACTTCTCCCGACCATGGCTTCGCTCTTATTTGGCATTTTCGGCTTCATTGTCGTCGTTGGCGGCATCATTGGCTTTTTTGTTTGGCGGGGGCTGCAGTTCAAGGAGTTGGTGGAGTGCGGCGTGGCGACGGATGCGGTGATCATCGACAAACGCGTCGTGAAGCCCTCGCCCGGTCGCGCGCGGCAGCACAAGATCGCGTACCGCTACACGGACAACACTGGCGCCTCGCATGAGCACACCTCCGTGGTCAGTGGCGATGTGGAGGGACATGTGGAGGTCGGGCAGGCGTTTCCCATCGTTTATTCCGCGAAGCGACTGCAGATCAGCGCGCCGAAGTTCCTTGTCGATCAGGCAGCGACGGCTCTCAAGAAGCGGTGAGCGGACGTTTGCGTGGCGAGGGATGAGATTTTTTCGGTTTTCATGTAACGCCACCTCCCGAGCCGCCAGACAGCCTTTGCGAACCCAATCCCATTCATTCCATCATGAAAACATCCTCACTCCTCTTCAGCCTCCTCGTCATCGCCAGCAGCAGTGCTCTGGCGCAAAAAGTCGCTCCCACCCAGGATGCGCCCAACACCAAGGACTACCCTGGCATGCCACGCTATGAAGGCAGCACCATCCTGCTGCAGTCATCGCAAAAATTTGGCGAACTGGGCCTGCAGATTGGCGGCCTCAGCACGCCGAACTCCAGCGATCCGAAGGAGGTGCGCAAGGTCGAAGGCCGGACTCACCGCAGCACCTACGTGCTTTTGAACCTCCCCGCTGCCAAGCGCAGCACGCTGGAGATCGCTCGCAACTACGAGATGGCCTTCAAAGAGATCGGCTTCTCCACGATCTGGTCGGGCGGTCAGGCGGAACTGCGCAACGGCCCGCCCACGCAATACTACGGTGTGCCAGAACTGGACAAGCAGTTGATGACCACCGGC
>CAZCAL010000356.1:0-5362 GCA_964496625.1 uncultured Verrucomicrobiaceae bacterium
GTGTCTGTTGGGCACTTTTGATCCTCCGAGTTCGGGAAATCGAGCGTGTAATGCAGTCCTCGACTTTCGTGTCGTCGGACGGCGCATTCCACGATGAGGGAGGCAGTTTCCACCAGATTGCGCAGTTCTAGGAGCTCGCTGGTGATGCGGAAGTTCCAGTAAAACTCCTGCACTTCTCGCTTTAGATTGCGGAGCCGTGCGGCTGCACGTTGGAGGCGTTTGTTGGTGCGGACGATGGAGACGTAGTCCCACATGAGGCGGCGGATTTCGTCCCAATTGTGGTAGATGACCACGAGTTCATCGTTGTCCACGGCCTCGCCACTCTGCCATGGGGGGACGTCGTACTGTTGCGCAGCCTGACGTCCCAGCGGGATCTTGCGCAGAAGGTGCTGGACGGATCGATGCGAAATGACGACGCACTCAAGGAGGCTGTTACTCGCCAGACGATTGGCCCCATGGAGCCCGGTGCTGCCGACCTCGCCGACGGCGCAGAGGCCGCGGATCGTGGTCGCACCGTTGACATCGGTCAGTACTCCTCCGCATTGGTAGTGTGCAGCGGGGACGACGGGAATGGGCTGCTTGGTGATATCGATATCCACATCAAGGCAGGCGCGATGGATGTTCGGGAAATGGGCGAGAATGAAATCAGCAGGCTTGTGGCTGATATCGAGATAGACGCAAGGGCCACCGGTGCGCTTGATCTCATGGTCAATGGCACGGGCGACGATGTCACGCGGTGCCAGAGAACCACGCGGGTCATAGCGGTGCATGAATTCGTTGCCTTCTTTGTCCACCAAACGGGCACCTTCGCCGCGCATGGCTTCGGTAATGAGGAAGGAGCGCTTTTCTGGGTGATAGAGGCAGGTGGGGTGGAACTGGATGAACTCCATGTTCGAGATACTGGCCCCCGCTCTCCAAGCCATTGCCACACCGTCGCCCGTCGCGACTTTGGGATTCGTGGTGTAGAGATAGACCCGCCCGCAGCCTCCGGTGGAGAGCAGCACGCGATCAGAGCGCATCGTCAAAACCTCGCCAGTGGCCTCTTTGAGAACGTAAAGGCCCAGAACGCGGTCTTCTGAAGCGAATCCTAACTTGCCGGTGGTGATGAGATCGATGGCGAAGTGGTTCTCAAGGAGATCGATTTCATCCCGGGCACGCACGGCCGCCAGCAGTTTCTCAGAGATTTCGCGGCCGGTGGCGTCGGCGGCATGAAGGACGCGCCGTTGGGAATGGCCACCTTCACGAGTCAGGTCAAATTCCAGGTGTCCTTCTTTGTTTTCGCGTTGATCAAAATCGACGCCCCATTTCAGCAGTTCATCGATTCGGGCGGGACCTTCGGTCACAATGGTGCGGACGGCAGACTCGTTGCATAGGCCTGCACCGGCGATCAGGGTATCACTGACGTGTTGCTCGATGGAATCGATATCGCTGGTGACACAGGCGATGCCACCTTGTGCCCAGTTGGAATTGGAATCTAGGGCACCACGTTTAGTGACAACGGCGACGCGACCATAATCTGCGGCGTGAAGGGCCGCACTGAGTCCTGCGGCCCCGCTGCCGACAACGATAAAGTCATATTCCAGCATGGATGAATGACAGACTCTGTCACGGGAGCACTACAAACGCAATCTCTTCACGCAGTCACTTCAGGAGACTGCCAAGCTCAAGCTGGAAGACAGTCAGCACAGTGCTAGTGACGGTTGAGCCCGCCGGGAAGATGTTGGAGCAAGCGTAGGCGCGGCCTTCTGGCTGTGTAAACAGAGTGATCTGGCGGGCTTCAGGCTCAATCAGCCAGTATTCCTTCACGCCTGCCTCCGCGTAGATCGCTGCCTTGCTGAGGTCTCGCCGCAGGGTGTTGATGGCGATTTCGATGACGAGTTCGGCGGTGGTGGGGTGATGGTCCCGAAAATCTCCTGGGAGGCCGTGAAACATTGCCAGGTCTGGCTCGGGTTCAGAATTTCCACAAGAGA
This sequence comes from uncultured Verrucomicrobiaceae bacterium, assembly GCA_964496625.1. Classification (GTDB taxonomy): domain Bacteria; phylum Verrucomicrobiota; class Verrucomicrobiia; order Verrucomicrobiales; family Verrucomicrobiaceae; genus JACKQF01. The sequence continues at coordinate 1,971 of CAZCAL010000356.1, forward strand.
TTGGCCTCTCTTTGCCGATGAAGCAGAATTCGGGGCAGAAGGATTGGAGTCGGTTCCAGAGGAGATCGACCAGCCATTCGTGAAGTGGAGATTTGGCCATTTTTTTGAAGAGCACGCCGTCCAGCAGTTCCACCTCCTCCTGGATCAATCCCAACCTGATTGCTTCATGGTAAAATTCCAGGCTGACAGGGTAGATTGACTCCCGCGCTTCGGCGTCTTCAAGGATAGTCATCATTGGTGGTCATTATATGGGTTTCTCGCTTACGCGCAATATCCGAGTCAGAGTTCCAAGTTGTCAATCAAGCGAGTTTTGCCAAAAAACACGGCCAAAGCGGCGAGGCCGTGGGCGTGAACGATGGAAAGATTCTCCAGCGTCCGAGCATCCACCACTTCTGCGTAATCAATCTTACCGAGAGGCGCATGGGTGCTGATGTGACTGCGGATGAGATCTCGCAGCCGCTCACCCCCTGTGACTCCGTTCTGTCGTGCATCGCGGGCTGCCAGCAGAGCCTGACGCAGGGCGGGGGCCTGCGCGCGCTCCTCGGCGGAGAGGTAACGATTCCGCGAACTCATGGCAAGCCCGTCTGCCTCGCGAACGGTCTCGATCCCATGCAAGGTCACGGGGATGTCGAGGTCTCGAACGAGTCGCCGGATGATGGCGAGTTGTTGGAAATCTTTTTTGCCGAAGATCGCATCGTCGGGCTGGAAGAGGTTGAAGAGCTTTGACACGACGGTGCAGACACCATCGAAGTGCCCTGGACGACTGGCGCCGCAAAGCTTTTTGGAGAGACTCCCTTCGATGATTTTGATGCTGCGATCAGGCGCGTACACCTCTGAAACAGCGGGGGCAAAGACGGCGTTGGCACCAGCATCTCGGCATTTGGCGAGGTCGTCTTCGAGATCGCGTGGGTAGCGCTCAAAATCTTCGTTGGGCCCAAATTGCAGCGGATTGACGAAGATGCTGACTGCCACCTGGGCATGATCTCCCGCCAAACTTCGCGCCTCACGGATCAGCGTCACGTGACCTTCATGCAGTGCGCCCATGGTGGGCACGAGGATGACTCTTTCATTGCTAGCCTTGCGTCTCCACAGCCGCAGGTCGTGAATTTTTTCGATCAATGTCATGACTTCAAATCGCGGGAATCAAAAACGACTACGCCTGCGAGAAACAGAGAGATGTTCACCCCGGCCAATACCGCAAAGCTGCGCAGCACCACTGCCCAGGGGGGCTCCACCGCCAACGTGCGTGCCCATACGGCCATGTGATGGGTGAGGAGCAGATGTCGATAGTCCTCCATGAAGCCCATATTGCGCAGGATCATGTCGATGAGGATGTAGGACAGTGCTGCAATGGTTGCTGCTGCGGGCTTGATGGGCATGCAGGAAAGGAAGAAGGCGACGCTGCTCATCGTAATCATCGCAAAAGAAAACAAGAGCGAGGCTGTCGACTACTTGGCCAAGCCTTCTCCCCAATCAAAGAACGATGCGATGCCAGCTTCTGGCGAATAAGCAAAGTAGCCGCCGCCCCAGCCTTTGATCAAGACACCCATCAAAAAGGCGCTCCAGGTGATGAACTGCACCAGGGCAATGGTGTAAAGCGCACACGTCACATACTTCACCAGCAGTAGGCGAAACCGGCTCACGGGTCGTGCCAGCAGCAATCGCATGTGGCCATCTTCGCTCTCTTTGGCGACGATGTCTCCGGCGACCAACGCCAAGTAGATGCCGCCCAGCAAGAACACAGACGCCCCCAGCATGATGTGGGCCACCGTCAGTGCGGAGTAGTATTTTTCAAACGCCTCGCCCTGCTGCACGATGAGGCTGCGAAATCGAGTGACTCCCTTCGTCTGGAAGAGGATCAAGACCACGATCTCCAGGAGGAGGAATGCGCCAAAACCGATGAAGGTGCGCTTGCGGGCGAAGAGCTTCAGGAGTTCGGCGCGGAGTTGGATGATGAAGAGACTCATGCTCCCGTTTGCTCCAGGTAAAATTCTTCAAGCGTGCGGCGATGAACTTGCCAGCCATCAATGCGGATGCCGCCCTCCACCAGATGCCGGACGATGTCGGGTCCGAGCAGATGCGGCGGTAATTCGACCTTCCCTGTACGATCCATGCTGGCACCGAGCCGCGCAGTGATGTCTCTTGCTTTGGCCATGTCTTCAGTCGCTAGCTGGAAGATGGGCTTGTTGCTCTCGCGCGATGGCACCGGGCCTTCGTAAAGCTTGCGGCCGGCTTTGAGAATGACGCAGCGGTCACACATTAGCTCCACTTCTGCGAGGAGGTGAGAGTTTAGCAGGATCGTAAGTCCATGCTCCGCGCGAAGTCGCAAGATGAGCTCCCGGAATTCCCGAATGCCCTCGGGATCTAGGCCGTCGGTCGGTTCATCCAAAAGCAGGCATTTGGGGCGAGGTAGCAGTGCTTGGGCGAGAGCCAAGCGCTGTCTCATTCCGTGACTGTAGGTGCCGGCCTTTGCGTTGGCGCGGTCATGGAGATTCACGAGCCGCAGCACGCGGCGCACCTCCTTTTCATCCCACCAGCCAGAAAGACTGCACAGGGCACGGAGATTTTGCCAGCCAGTCAGGTAGTCATAAAAAGACGCAGCCTCGTAGATGGCCCCGATTTGTGCCAATGCCTTGGGCCGATTTTCCTGCACTGAGATGCCACCGACGCGCACCTCTCCGGAATCAGGCCTTACCATTCCAAGCGTGATGCCCAGCACCGTGCTTTTGCCGGCACCGTTGTGCCCAAGCAGGCCCACGATCTCGCCCTGCTTCACTTCGAACCCGACCCCATCGAGCGCTAGCCGATCGGTGTGCCAACGTTTGGTGAGGGATTTGACTTCGATCAGGGCCATGCGGAAAGGAGAGCGATGCCGACTACTTGACCCACGGGAGCCTCACTTTGGCGATGTAGACCGCTGTCTTATTTTCTTCGTGGGTGGAGTAGTAGCTGACCCACAGCAGATTGTCCTTCCAGACCAGCCCTGGATAGCTGCAATCCCCGGCGCTTGGAAGCTCCAGGATTGGCTCTAGGCTGGTCGGTGTCATCTTGAAGAGCACCATGTGCGCGCCGGGTGTCTTCCCAAATCCACGAGATCCAGCGACGAGGCTACCATCTGGAAGTTCAATGAAGTTTGGTCCGCCAAGAGGCACGTTCAGTGGCGTCCAGGTCCACTCCCGATAAGGTGCCTTTGCCGTGCCGATCATTCCTTTGTGATCACCAGCTTCACGACGCACCAGCATTAAGGCGGTGCCGTCTTTCAGAAAGCGTAGCGTGGTTTCATTGGGCTGTCCGGTGACATTCAGCGGTGCTGCCAACTGCCACACCGATCCATCCAGACTGCTGTAGAGCTTCAAAGACCATTCAGCCTCAAACTTCGGGCCACCCGTGGT
>CAZCAL010000357.1:0-310 GCA_964496625.1 uncultured Verrucomicrobiaceae bacterium
AGATGCGATCACCCACGACAATGGGGCTGGAAAGGCCACGCCCAGGCAGTGCAGCTTGCCAGGCAACCTTGACCTGTGGTCCAGGAATGTTGGCCTCAGAGGAAACGCCTGAAGCAGATGGGCCGCGGAACTGTAACCAGTCTGCCTGACTGGGGGTGACGCACAGAGTGATCGCAGTGACGAGAGGAAAAATCGAACGTTTCATGATCTCAGATCGAGGGGTTAAAGTGCCTTATTCAGCAGGGAGAATAGCGGTGCCAGTGGCGTCGCAGACTCGGATCTGGAATTGCCATTCAACGGTCCATTGTTC
>CAZCAL010000357.1:320-5339 GCA_964496625.1 uncultured Verrucomicrobiaceae bacterium
CAGTCTGCTCGTTTTGGCAGCACTTGATGAGGATGGAGTTTTTGCCCTTTTTCAGGTGAATCGGCAGCTTGTATTGATCCAGCTTCATGCCGCGATGGTATTCGTCGCGACCAAAGAGCATCTCGCCGTTCAGCCAGACCTTCCAGCCGTTTTTGCAACCGAGCCTGAGTTCCGCATCGCGCTCTTCAGTAGCATTGAATTCTGTGTAGGCATATCCGGTCACTTCCTTCAGCATCGTGAAGGGCTTGTTGAAATCAATCATCCCGTAGTCATCCGTGCTGGTGAAGGCCTGCCACTTTGCATCGCTACCTTTGCCGGGATAGCTCGCGCTTAGCTCCACTTTCTCTTCGGGTGGGAAAACGGTATCAAAACCTTTGCGATCAACATTCGTGAATGGTGCAATCAATTGCCAGTTCATCAGAAACCCGAAGTGCTTCGGCAGATTGACCTCTTGCTTCGCTGCGCGCAGGTTTTTGGCCAAAATCTTGATTTGGTCTTCGTCGCGTGCGCCCTGGAGAGCCTCGCGCCAAGCGCTTACTGCTGCGGATTCATCGCCGGACTCTTTGGCTGCATCGCCCTTTTCGATCAGCTTCGCCACTGGGTGCCTGCGCAGATCCGAGCTGGGGTCCTCGATCAACATCGGCGTTACTTCTGCGGCTAAGGCTGGGTCCGAACGCTGGATCAGGTCAAAGGCTGCCACCCGAGCGTTCGGCGCATTTTTTGTGTCCAGCAGAAAGGCTTTCAGTGCTGCCACAGGCATCTCCTTGGCCGCAAGCGCGCGATCAGCGACCACGGAGATCGCTGCGCGCATCCAATTTTCAGCCAACGGATTGGCTCCATTCATTCCGGCAAGGAGCGCAGGTAATTCAGCGCTGCTCGATTGCGCCAATGACGCCCAAGCGGCTGCGGCGGCTTCATTGCCTTTGCCCTCGCGATCCACGGCGTGGATGGCCTGAATGGCAGAGGATGCGTCCGCTGCGGATGAGGCCAGCGGCAGCAAAAGGATGGAGAGGGCGATAGTCAGTTTCATGGCGGAAGAGAGAGCTACGCTTTCACATCCGCCGCCTTTCGCCAAGCACAGCTTCAGAAAAATATACTCACCCTTGCTGTGGCGGGAATTATTTCGGCGACCGCAAAGTCTAGACCGTGGCTATCAGTGCGGTAGGGACTATTTTGCCGGCGCTGGAGTATCCACCCCGTAGCTACTCGTCAGGTAGTCCACGAGTTTCGGCATGGCGTCATCTGGAATCGGAGCGCCAAATTTTTCCTTCATCTTTTTGACCGCACCTTCCCAAAACTTGCGCGGCATCGGTGGCTGCATCTCGGCGTAATCTGCGGAGTGGCAGGTGATGCACAAATTCTGAGCCAGATCCATGCCTTGACCTTGCCGATAGGTGGTAGTCTCGGCGGGAAGTTCGATGGTTACGACGCCGTCGGCTTTCGCTGCCAAGGTCCAGCAGAGGCAAATGAAGGTGGGCGCGATGAGGCAGAAAAGTGTCTTCATGTCTTTAAAAGGGGAGAGGGGTTGCGGACTTAGCCAACCACGACGTTGACGGTCTCGACGACGTTGCGCATATAGCCACTTGGATTCCACAAGGGTTCCAAAGGTTGGCTTTCGCCGAGGCGATTGAATGCGCGACATTGGATGGCGGCTTTGCCGGGCTTTTTCGGTGTCCAGGCGAGTGTCCACTCCCTGAAGGAATACTTGCCGTGGTCTTTGCCGATCTTTGCGGGTTGCCAACGACGACCGCCGTCCATGGAGACTAAGACTTCGGTGATTCCATGGCCACCATCAAAGGCGATACCGCGCAGCATGGTGGTGGTGCCACTCTTCAACGCAGCGCCCTCTTCGAGGCTGGTCAGGAATGAGCGGATCTTGAACTTGGTGATTGGGATAGTGCTGGTGGGTGTCGTCCCAGGCTCGATGCAGCCGCCGTCTACAGCTGGAATGCGATAGGCGGGATTCATGTAGAAGCCACCAAAGGTCTCGCCGACCACCTCTAGTTCATTGAGGTGCTTCACCCAATACGTGCCGTAGTAGCCTGGAGCAATCAGACGCAGAGGGAATCCATTGAGCATCGGTAGAGGCTCTCCATTCATCTCAAAGGCGAGGATAATCTCGCCGTCGCGCGCTTGATCCATCTCAAGGGCCTTCACAAAGTCCGGCGTTTGGGGAATGACGGCATTGTCGAGGCCGTTGCAGACGACTTGCTTTGCGTCTGCCTTCACCCCAGCCTTATCGAGAACGTCCTTCAAGCGCACACCGCGCCAGAGTGCATTGCCCATGGCACCATTGCCCAGCTGGCCACCGCCGACGCGCGGGTTGAAGAATCCCCGGCTATTCCCGGAGCATTGGTTCACCGCTGCCACTTCGACGGCCTCAAACTGTGTCTTCAGATCTTTGAGCGAGAGCGAGAGATGCTTATCGACGAGCCCCTTGATCTCCAGTCGGTAAGTTTCCGGATCGATGGACAGGGGAATATTGGAAAGGTGATAGCGGACAAAGAAGGCGTCGTTCGGGGTAAAGATGCCTTCATTGAAGACGGAGAACGGAGTCTCCAGTTGCGGCGGACGGGCGGTGAGGAGGATCAGTTCGCGCTTTTGCGGATACTTTGCCAGCTTCCTCAGGCCGTTTGCAAAAGGCAGAGTGATTGTTCCTTCGGCTGCTGCTTTCAGTCCCACTGCGGCCGAAGTTCCAGCGATCAAAGCTTGTTTCAAGAAGTGACGGCGGGGATGGGAGAATGGAGACATGAGAGGAGAAGGCGTTAGTTTGAAGTACTGATACGGTGAGAAAACCCCAGAACTACGCTTTTTTGCCACCGGTTAAGGTAGCCATTTTTGTTTCAGGTAGCGCTCGACGCTTTTGCGCTCGGCATCTGATAGCTCGCGATCATAGAGTAAGATCTCGGCGATCTGTTGGCCACCGATCCGTTTGGGGTTGTCGCGATCTCGGCACAGGCGGCTGGCGTCAGCTGGTGCGGTGGTCACAAGGCTAACGATGGAGTATCCCTCAGGCAGGCCCGTCGCCGTGCCATCCACTGTCTGGCCATTGAGCCAAGTGGAACCCTTTTTGACACTGTCAGCAGCAGAGTTTTTATCCCAGATTGCATCTGTGGCAGCGCTGTCGGATGCCTGCCGGTGAAACGTGGTCGTGTCAGCGGCGGAAAGTAAAAAGCCAAACCCCTTCAGAACCCAAAACGCGGTGCGAATGGTGGTAAGCTTTTTCGGTTGTCCGCTGGCATCGCGGAAATCCAACCAACGGCCAGATCCCTGACTGCCGAAATCAACGATGTAACGGCCATTGAGCCCGCGAGGAATGTGCATCGGCATTTGATCAGGGTTACTCTGGTCCGCACTTATTTTTCGACCGTCTGCGTCCACCCATTTGCTGATTTGGCCACTAATTTTTTTGCTGATGCTGGCACTGTTGTCGGCATCGAGATGCAGGAGGAGGCCATTTGTTACCGTCAATGCGGCAGGGCCGGATTCCGATCCCCCACCACCTGTTCGCGTGATAAGAGTGACGATGATGGCCAGCAGAGCAATGATAGAAATGATCGCCGTCGGTGGCAGAGAGCGTAACAGGCCGGGCTTTGGTTCTGCGGGTGCCTGGCTTGCGGATGATGCTGGCCTGCTCGGAGAAATCGGGCGCACGGCACTACTGGCGCGTACGGGTGCTATGGGAGCCGAGACGCGCTGGGCCACGGGGGGCTCGTATTCTGGCACCATGACGGCGGTGAGGATTTGTTCCGGCGGCGGCATCGGTGCCAAGCGAGCGGTAACCTGGATGGGCTGCTGCTGGGGGACGACGGCGTAGGTGGTGCTATGCAGAAGGCCAGAGGGAACCATCGGAGGCGGCGGCATCTGCTGTTGTTCCTGTGCATAGGCTGCCCAAGCATTAAAGGCTTCCGTAGCGCCTGCCGCATGACGTGGGCGAAGTTCGGAGTCCTGTGACATCATCGCCATCACCCACTCGGTCATCCACGACGGTGCGTGGGGCGCAAGCGAGGCTAGGTGCTTTACGTCATGCTCGACATGCTTCATCCGCATCTCTTTGAGCCCCCGGGCAACAAAGGGGGCCCTCCCGGCAAGTGCCTCGTAGAGGATACAGCCCAATGCATAAATGTCGGTCCGCCGTCCCACGCTGCCCTGCGTCCATTGTTCCGGCGCTGCACAGCGGTAGATGGCTGGATCAATCTCGCCCTCGGGCTGATAAAAGCTGGCACCGTAGCCCATGATCTTGACGAACCAGCCTCCTGGCGTTGATCGATCAATAAAGATGTACTCAGACCGCAAGGCTCCGTGAACTAGAGACGCCTCGTGCGCCGGAATCAGTGCATCGAGCAGGGAGCGGGAGAGGTGTTCAAACTCGGGAACGGTCAAAGGTCCTTCACGGACGACATCCGCCAGGGTCTCTGGGAGTGGCATGTCTGTGTCTGTGTAGATGCCACGTTCATCTTCTGCGACACCTAGTACGGTTTCTAGCCCTGGATTTTGGATCTGCTGGAGACAATCAAGAAGTGTGCGAAGCCCGGCGCTATTTTCTTCGTCCAGCCGGTCGAATCGCCGCCTCACTGCGGTGCCACTTTCAGTGGACCATACCTCGAACGTCAATCCAGAGCGGGTGATGATAGAGGGTTGGTCAGTTTTTTCTGGCATGGCGGACAGTTTTAGGGCGTTGCGAGATAATCGCCCAGAACTTTCTTCCACTTCTGCGCACATGACAAGTCTGCAATGCGGCTAGAGGATTTATCACCAGTAGATGAAGGACACTAGCAGTTGTTTTTCCTTCGGCAGCAATGCGTCGAGATCTGGGACGAGGTAGCGGTTATTCAAGCTGTCGAGCAGCACCCGGCCCTTCGCGCCGTATTCCTCGGCACGATCATGACGCCATGGCATGACAAATTCTACCGGGCCGGAGTCTGTTTCCACCGTGAAGAAGAGCTGCCCATAGCGCTGCTTGATCTTGTGGATGCGGCGGATGACGCGCTCGTGGTAGTGGCGGTCCAGGCTTTCGTG
>CAZCAL010000358.1:0-5312 GCA_964496625.1 uncultured Verrucomicrobiaceae bacterium
GAAAAGAACCTGCGCATCGAGACGGTCGCGGTGGAGAAGACGGACTTCGAAGAAACGATCTTTGCGCTCGGTCGTATCGAAGCCATTCCCGGCAAGGTGGCCGCTGTAAGTAGCCGTATCTCAGGACGCATCGTGGACTTGAAGGTGTCGCCTGGCGACGAAGTGAAAGGTGGCGATGTAGTGGCTAAGATTGAGAGTCGCCAACCGGGCGAGCCGCCACCTGTCATCGACCTGGAAGCGCCACAGGCAGGGCTCGTTACGCGAGTGGAGAAGCGCTTGGGAGACCCCTTGGAGCCGGAGAATGCGCTGATCGAGATCACCGACATGTCTGAAGTCTATGCCGTCGCACGCGTGCCAGAGCACCATGCCGGGCGGATGAAGGCAGGCAGTGTGGCACACATTCGCGTTGCGGCCCTGCCTGATGCAAAATTTGACGGAGTGCTTCTGCGCTTTGGGATCAATGCGGACAAAGCCAGCGGCACCATTGATGCAATCTTTCGCCTGACAAATCCATGTGGGCTGCTGCGTGGAGACATGCGGGCCGAGTTTTCAATTGTGCTGAGCCGACGCAGTGGGGTGATGAGCATTCCTCGCGCTGCCTTGCAGGGCGATGCGAGCAACCGATTTGTCTATTTGAAGGACTCGAAGTTGGCTCATGCGTATGTGAAGACGCCCGTTCATGTTGGCGAACTGAATGATCGTTTTGTGGAGATCACCAGTGGCATTGAGCCATCTGCCGAGGTTGTCACTCGGGGTGCATACTCGCTCTCCTTTTCTGGGGCCAGCAACGTGTCGCTGAAGGAAGCCTTGGACGCAGCCCATGGGCACGAACACGCAGCGGATGGCTCCGAACTGGAGCCTGGAAAGCCTCATGAGGACCATGATGACGATCACAAGGAGGGTCACGATGATGATCATGCCGACGAAGATGATCACGATCACGACCATCAGGATAATCACGGCGAAGAGCACGACCATGACCATGAACATGAGCATGAGCATGAACATGCCGACGAACACCATCACGATCACGAGGAAGCCCATGAGGAGGGGGTGAGCCCGATGTGGATGTATGGGTGTTGTGTCTCGTTGCTGCTACTTTTGATCTCCGTTTTTCGCCCAAAGTCTGCGGCAGAAGATGAAGTCACGACCAAGGAGGAGGGCTGATCGATGCTCAATAAACTCATTCATTGGTCGCTGGGGAATCGCTCGATCATCATTGGTGCAGCGATCGTCCTTCTGGTATTGGGCGTGCGCACAGCGGTGGAGTTACCCGTCGAGGTGTTGCCTGATTTGACGAAGCCCACGGTGGTCATCTTGACGGAGTCGTCAGGGTTGGCTCCAGAGGAGGTGGAGCTACGTGTCACGCAGCCGATTGAGAATGCGCTGATGGGTGTCGCGGGGCTGACTCGTCTTCGGTCCAACAGTGATGTTGCACTTTCGTTGGTTTATGCGGAGTTCGGCTGGGATACTGATATTTACAAGGCGAGAACGTTGGTGCAGGAGCGGCTGCAAAGTGTTCGCGAACAGTTGCCGCAGGATGTGCAGCCATTCATGACACCTGTGGCGTCATTGATGGGCGAGATTCTCCTCGTTGGTGTGCGCTGCACGATCAAGGAGGGTGCAGACGGCTACCTGCCGCCGCAGGAAGTGCGATCCCTGGCGGATTGGACGATCAAGCGGAGGTTGCAGAGCATCCCAGGGATCGCCGAGATCCTCAACATGGGTGGAGGTGTAAAGCGTATCGAGATCCAACCTGACCCATTCAAGATGCAGGCGTTTGATGTCAGCTTTGATGAACTCAAAGAAGCCGCCGCGGAGGCAGCTAGCACCACGACGGGTGGCTTTATCAATAGCGGGCCGACGGAGATCATGGTTCGAAATCTGGCGATGACTGTGAGTTTAGATGACATCGAGCAGACGGTGATTAAGCAGATCAATGATCGGCCAATCGGGATCGGCGATGTGGCGAAAGTCGGGTGGGGAATTGAGCCTATGCGGGGCGACGCGACGGTGAGCCAGTGGCCTGAAAAGTCGCCTACCTATGGTGTCATCATGTCGATCACCAAGGCGCCGGGCTTTGATACACGTGAGCTCACACAGCAAGTGAAAGCTGCGCTTGAGGAACTACAGCCGGGATTCCCTGCTGGCGTGGAGACGATGCTGCTGTTTCAACAAAAGGATTTCATTGATCATGCGATTGGCAACCTCACGGAGGCCATTCGAGATGGGGCCGTGATGGTGGTCATTGTACTCTTCCTTTTTCTGCTCAATTTCCGAACGACTACCATCACGCTGATGGCCATGCCTCTTTCGTTCAGCATCACACTCTTGGTGTTTAAGTGGGCAGACATCAGTGTCAATTCGATGACGCTAGGTGGTCTGGCGGTGGCTATCGGGATGGTCGTTGATGATGCCATCGTGGATGTGGAGAACGTCTTCCGCAGGCTCCGTGAAAATGCTATGCTCGAACAGCCACATTCGCGATTGAAGGTGATCGCGAAAGCGTCTGGCGAGGTGCGAAATTCAATCTTCTACGCGACCATCCTGATCGTACTGGTCTTCCTGCCCCTTCTTGGTTTGAATGGTGTGGAGGGCCGGTTATTTGCTCCCATTGCCGTTGCCACGATCATTTCCATGACGGCCTCTTTTGTCGTCTCGCTCACGGTGATTCCCGTTCTTTGCTCGGTGCTGCTCCGCCCAAAGGCCGGCGGCAATCATCGCGATGGCATTATTTCACGAAGCCTCAAGTGGCTGCTGGAGCACCTGCTGCTGCGCTTCACTCTCAGCCAACCACTGCTGGTGGTCGGTGCCGTGGCCATGTTGGTGGTCGGTGCCGTTTCGCTTTATCCGCAGATGAATAAGGACTTTCTGCCGAAGTTCCAGGAGGAGACCGCTCTTGTCGCCGTCACGGCTGCGCCTGGCACATCGTTGGATGAGATGAACCGCATTGCCGATGTCATCGAACAACAAATCCTCTCTGTGCCGGAGGTGAGAAAGGTCGGTCGTCGCCTCGGTCGAGCAGAACGGGGGGATCACGTCGTGCCAGTGTCCACGGCAGAGTTTGATGTGGACTTTCGCGACACCGAGGATGCGGGGGAAGGGGTATCCCGTCCCCGACGTGAGATCCTTGATGAAATTGGAAAGCGAGTCAGGGCGGTGCCGGGCATCTTCGCTGTCGTGGGTGGTCCGTTGGCGGACCGAATCGGGCACATGCTCAGCGGCGTCTCCGCTCCCGTAGCGGTGAAGATCTTTGGGCCTGACCTTGATCGATTGCGGCAGATTGGCGTTGAGATCCAGGGCATCGCGCGCAGCATCCCTGGGTTTCAGGACTGCAAACTGGATCAAACATCGTCGATTCCACAGCTCCGTATCGAGGCGGACCGGGATCGTGCCAAGGCCTATGGTGTAGCACCTGGGCATCTCAATAATCAGCTCGCTACCCTGATCGGTGGCGAGACGATGGCGACGCTGCGTGATGGCCAGCGCTCGCTGAATTTGGTGGTTCGCCTACCGCTGGAGTGGCGCGATTCGCCGGAGCGCATCTCGCAGCTTCCCGTCGAGACTGAGGGTGGGCAGTTGGTGCCGCTCTCGCTGGTGGCGGATGTGCGCGAAGCAAAAGGCCCCAACTTGATCTTCCGGGAGAATAGCCAGCGGCGCTTTGCCTTAGCAATCAAGCCGACGGTGCGAGATGTATCCAATCTGGTGGGGCGCCTGCGGGAGGAAGTCGCTGAAAACATTAAGCTGCCGGAGGGATATTTTGTGACTTACGAAGGCGAATTCCAGGCGCAGCAGGAGGCAACGGCGCGTATTGCGGTGTTTTCTCTGCTGATTCTGGGCGTCATTGCCCTGCTGCTGTATGGTTACTTCCGCACGCCATTCTTTGCGCTTCAAGTGCTATGCGACATTCCGCTGGCGCTCGTTGGCGGTTTGGTTTTGACCTGGTTGCTGCTGAATAATATCAGCATCGCGACACTGGTGGGCTTCATCGCGGTCGCTGGCGTGGCCGCGCGCAATAGCATCATGCTGATCAGCCACTATCTGCACTTGATGCAGCAAGAGGGGGAGGGCTTCACCCGCCGGATGATCATTCGCGGCACGCAGGAGCGCTTGGTGCCCGTGCTCATGACGGCGCTCTGCGCTGGTATTGGCCTGATCCCACTACTGCTGGCTGCAGATCAACCGGGGAAGGAGATTTTGCACCCCATCGCGGTGGTGATCGTAGGTGGCCTGGTCACTAGCACTCTCTTGGGGCTTGGGGTGACACCTGCGGTCTTTTATGCTTTTGGTCGCAAGGCTGCAACGGCTGCCATTGAGCGAGAAGCGCCTGCCTCCCATTAAAATAAGAACGGCGTTGAACTTTGTCTCTTCGCGGGCGATGACTCCGGTCCGCATTCTGGCAGAGCCAGATTTCTTCCCCTCAATTCTTCATGCCTCATACCATCGCCATCGTCGGACGTCCCAATGTGGGAAAGTCCGCACTCTTTAATCGCCTCGCCGGGAAGAATATCTCCATCGTTCATGACATGGCCGGTGTGACGCGAGATCGCATCATTGCTCAATGTCGCCGTGGTCCGGTTTGGTTTGATATCATGGACACTGGCGGCATTGGCGCGGATACCAGCGATGTGCTGACCGATCAGGTGCAGGTGGAGGCGAGCATCGCCCTGGATGTCGCGGATCTTCTGCTCTTCGTCGTCGATGTGGTGGCGGGTGTCACGACCATTGATGCCTCGCTGGCCGCGATCCTTCGCAAGACCAGCAAGCCCGTCATTCTCGTCTGCAATAAGGCGGACTCTCCGCAGCGCAAAATGAACTCTGGGGAGTTTTCTCGCTTGGGTTTCGCGGATCACCTCGATGTCAGCGCAGCGCACGGCTTGGGCATTGATCCTCTGGTGGACTTGATCTGTGAGCGGCTCAATATCGTCGCGCCGGAGGAGGGTTCCCAGGCGGAGGCGGACGAGTCCGCCGCGAAAGTGCCACTACTCAAATTGGCCATCGTTGGTCGGCCAAATGCCGGCAAGTCCTCGCTGGTCAATGCCATCCTGGGCGAAGAGCGCGCCATCGTCAGTGATGTGCCGGGCACCACTCGCGATGCCCTCGACATCCGCTGCACCTTTGATGGGAGACAGTATCAGCTCATTGATACGGCGGGCATACGCCGCCAAGCAAAGGTCGATTCTCCCGTGGAGATCTTCAGCATCCAGCGCAGTATTCAGAGCATCAAACGTGCGGATCTTTGCATCCTCGTCGTGGATTGTGCCGAGGGCGCAAAGATGCAGGACCGCAAGATCGCGCAGATGATCCTGGAG
>CAZCAL010000359.1:0-5311 GCA_964496625.1 uncultured Verrucomicrobiaceae bacterium
GGCGGAACGGAGGGTGGCCGATTCGCGGATCGAAGTGCGGTTCTCGCCGTCACTCGGGTGCGCGTCCGGCATGCGGCATTTGAAAGAAATGATGCGGTTGCAAAGCGGTTGCTGCCGCTGATCGAAGAACGCGATGCTACGTTGGCGTCGGTGACTTTGGTGAACCACATCACCAATCTTGCTGCGTTCCTTATTGTGACTTGGCGGCTGGTTCAGTGGCTGGGGAATCAGGGTTACGCTGTAGCATTCTTCCTCGCGCTTCCGATCTTCCTGGTTGGGCTTGAGGTCGTTCCGAAGAAGCTCTTCCGCCGATTTCCCTTTCGGATGCTGCGGCACCTGACGCCCCTCCTGGTGGTAGTAGGGTGGTTGCGACCAGTCTTCCGTGGCCTCATCCGCCGGACGGAGAGTCTCGAAGGTGAAGTGGGAAAAACAGCTCAGCTCTCGCAAGGTAGGGCGGACTTAGTGGATCTGGCGAATGTACTTGCAGAACGGGGCCAGATGGAGACTTCCGCAGCCCAACTCATCAAGCGCATCTTGAGCTATCGAAGGCTGACGGCACAGGATCTGATGTTGCCCCTCAATCGCAGTTACGCTCTGTCTCCAGAGATGACGACGAGTGCCGCACTCATTCTCTCCAGAGAGCGCGCCTGCGACTGGTTGCCGGTGATGGGACCAGATGGAAAAATCATCGGTGTCTTTGAGGCACCCTTTTGCCCACCGAACCTCCCGCAGGACCGTCTAGTCCGGCAACACATGAGGGCTCTGGATACCGTCGCCTCTGGGGACAAGGCGCTGCATGTTTTGCAGAGAATGCGCCGACGCGGCAGGATGGTGGCCATCGTTTCTGATGCGGCCCACGAAGCGATCGGTTTGGTTACGGAGGACGATTTGTTGAGGCCGCTTTTTAGCGATCAATGAGAGGTGCCCGGCAGTCGGCAGGGCTTCTTCCAGATCGGTACTGAGGTCTTAATTTCCTTCAGATACCAACGGCAAATATCGAATGCGGCAGCGCTGTGTTTGGTCTGGACACGAATCAGGATGCTGGGTTCCTCCGCCGCCACAAAACCGAGGCGATGCTGGATAAAAACACGATGGGTGCCAAATTCCGCTTCCCCTCGCGTGAGAAGCTCTGCCAGCATTTTTTCGGCCATCGGAAGGTAGGCGGAGTACTCGATGCCAGCGATGGTCGCGCCATCTTCGATTCCGCGAACTGCTCCCAGAAATTGTACTTCCGCGCCTTCTTCAGCAGCAAAAGTGGGCTCGCCAGGGCGGATGGCGTCGTTAGACAAGAGAAACGGAGGCAGCATTTTGGACTGTCATCTGCACCAGAGCCGCCGCAACCAAAAACGTGGAACCGACTTCGCTGCCTCTGGCTGCGCCTCAAGGTGGGCAGTCGGACCTGCTGGAATTCCCAGTTGAAAGGCAGCAGAACTTCCGGTAACTACCGCGCCCCGCGCCAGATGGTCTGGAGCGCCCCCAAAGAACCCAAAAAACGCGACCGATTTTGCCAATGAACACTGCCCTCCTTTCCCAAGCCGCCAACGAAGCCCGTGGACTCGCCATGGATGCGGTGCACAAATGTTCCTCTGGCCACTTGGGTTTGCCTCTGGGTGCCGCAGATGTCGGCGCCGTTCTGTTTGGCCACAGCCTCCAATGTAATCCCGCCGATCCAAAATGGTTGAACCGGGATCGCTTCATTCTTAGCGCTGGTCATGGCTCCATGTTCCTTTATTCATGGCTCCACCTCGCTGGTTACGATCTGCCGATGGACCAAGTGAAAAACTTCCGCGTCCTGCATTCGCAGACCCCAGGCCATCCAGAGTTCCATGAGACCCCTGGTGTCGAGTCCACCACTGGCCCGCTGGGGCAGGGCATTGGCAATGCTGTGGGCTATGCGCTTTCCGGCAAAATGGCAGCCGGTAAGTACAACACTGCCGAACACAAGATCATTGATAACCACATCATCGTGCTGGCGGGTGACGGCTGTCTGCAAGAAGGCGTGGCCCGCGAGGCAGTGGCCTTTGCCGCCCACAATGCCCTGGATAACCTCATCCTCATTTTTGATTCCAATGACGTAACGCTGGATGCCATGGCCAAGGTCACACAGAGCGAGGACACCCACGCTGTGTACACCGCCTTGGGTTGGGATGTTGTCACGATTGATGGTCATGATTTAGAGGCTATCGCCAAGGCCATCGACGACGCGAAGAAAAATGACGATGGACGGCCAAAGCTGATCATCGCAAAGACAATCATCGGTAAGGGCATCCCAGAAGTCGCTGGCACCGCGAAGGGCCACGGCGAAAGTGGTGCAAAATTTGTCGATGCAGCGAAAAAGGGCCTTGGAATCCCTGAAGGCACGCACTTCTACGTCAGCGACGAAGTGAAAGGCTACTTTGAGAATTTGGCCTTCAAGCGCAGCGTCGCACACAGAGAGTGGAAGCAAACCTTCGAGGCATGGGCAGCCGCAAATCCTCAACTCGCCGCTGAACTTGACGCCGCCCGCAATGGCACGCTCTCTGCCCAGGATCTGCTCAAGGCGATCCCTGAATATCCAGCGGAAGGCAAAGCCGCGACCCGCAACAGCGGTGGCGAGATTCTCAATCACCTCGCCAAGGCAGTGCCTCACCTCGTTACCGGCAGCGCGGATCTTTTTGGCTCCACAAAGAACTATCTCAAGGATGGCGGTGACTTCAGCGCGACAAACCCAACCGGCCGCAACATCTGGTTTGGCATTCGTGAGCACGCAATGGGCGCGATCTGCAATGGCATCGCGTATGATGGGCTTTTCCTCGCCAGTGGCGCGACTTTCTTGGTCTTCGCCGACTACTGCCGCCCCAGCATCCGCATCGCGTCTTTGGCAAAGCTTCCTGTCACATACATCTTCACGCACGACAGTGTCGGCGTCGGTGAAGATGGTCCTACCCACCAGCCGGTGGAAACGATCAGTGGTCTCCGTGTGATTCCAAATCTGGACGTCATCCGCCCAGGGGATGCTGAAGAAGCGGCGGCAGCCTTTGCCGCAGCATTCAGCCGTCAAGACGGCCCGACACTTCTCGCTCTGAGCCGTCAGGACCTTCCGCACCAGGGCATCGCCAGCGCCGCAACGCGTCGTGAAGGAACGCTGAAGGGTGCCTACGTTTTGGTCAAAGAAACCGCCGCGCTCGAAGCTATCGTCATCGCCACCGGCTCCGAAGTCCAACACGCCGTTGACGGTGCCAAGGGCAAAGCGGGTGTGCGTGTCGTCTCCATGCCGTGCATGGAGCTCTTTGATCGTCAGTCGCAGAGCTACAAAGACGAGGTATTGCCTCCGTCCTGCACCAAGCGGGTTTCCATCGAAGCCGGCGTCACCGGTCTCTGGTGGAAGTATGTGGGCACCCAAGGCACCGTGATCGGTATCGACCGCTTCGGCATCAGTGCCCCTGGGAACATCGTCTTCGCAGAACTCGGCATCACCAGCGATGCCGTCGCTCAAGCTCTCGCTTGAGGTTGGTAAAGACCGAAAATAGGAAGCTCCTGGGCCTCACGTTTGGGGCTCAGGCATAGCGATCTCGAACGAATCGCTATGGAGCTCCTTTGGAGAACGGAGATGGCGACTTCAGGTTGTCAAATCCTGGGTGTGGACCTGTGTGGCCAGCCATAGACCGATCACGGAGGCGATCACTGCGACGTAGCTGATGCGATCGTAGTGGAGGAGTTGGCCTGTCGGACTGGTGGTGACGATGAAGCCTGCAAGGCTCGCCGCGACACCCGCACCAAGGTCTCGCACACAGGTGTTCAGGCTCATGAAAGCCCCCCGCTGGGCCGGTGGAACAGCCAGGGAGGCGATGGCTTGGGCTGGCACAAAACGACCACTGGCGAAGACGAAGAAGCAGCCTCCAAGCGTCAAAATGCCAGACAGCGGTAGTGGCGGTGCGTGGCTGATCGTCAGCACCACGATGCCTGCGATGGCGACCATCACAGCGAGGATTCGCGTGCGGCCAAAGTGATCCGCAAGACGGCCGACGAGCGGTGATGAGACGATGGTGAGCAGTCCACCGATAAGATAGATGAGAAACAGCTTTGGCTCAGGGAGTTCCAGGTTGTGGACCAGGTAGGGAGATAGCAGCGGCACCATGACCATGTGGCCAATGACCAGCATGAAGATGAAGACCAAGGCGCGGCCAGCATTCGCATTTTTCAGCAAGGCAAAGAAGGCGGCGCTGCGGGTGGCGACACTGGTCTCAAGATGGGCGCGAACCGGCGGCAGGATGCGCCAGAGCAGCAACCAGATGACCACGCCCACCCCAGCGACGACAAAGAATGGTGCCTCCCAGCGCAGGCGTTGCGCAAGGTAAAGCCCGAGCGGAACCCCGAGTGCGGCAGCAACGGAGAAGGAGGTCATCACGAGGCCCATGCCAGCCGCCCGGCGGGCTGGTGGGACGATGTCGCTGACGATGGCCATGATCAACGCGCCGGAGACGCCGCCAAAGGCACCGCAAAGGATGCGGGCCTTGATCAGTGCTGCCGCGCTGTGGGATAAGCCACATGCAAGCGTGCCGAGAATGAATCCGACATAGCAAAACAGCAGCAACTTCCGGCGGTCAAAGCGGTCAATGAATGGCGCCGTACATAGACCGACGATCCCCGCAGAGAACGTGTAGGCCGCTACCATGCTGCTAAACTGCTCCGGGCCGATGGACAGCTCTCGCATTAGCTGGGGACCCAGCGGCATCATGACCATGAAGTCCATGATGTGCGTGAACTGAACCCCGGCGAGGAGCAGTAGCAGAACTTTTTCAGAGGGGCACTTTACGTCTGACATTAGGCGGCCGGGAGCGCGGGATAGTCTGTGTAGCCTTTGGCGTCCTGGGTGTAAAACGTGCTGGCATCTGGCTTGGCGAGCGCTGCCCCAGCTTCGATCCGGGTGACGAGATCGGGATTGCTGATGAAAAGGCTGCCAAAGGCGATGGCGGCGAAGGTGCCTGATTCGATCGCGCTGGCCGCCTCTTCTGGGTTGTAGCCCATGTTCGAGATGAGTGCTCCCGTAAAGGCCTCGCGGGCAGGTGTAATGACATCTTCCTTTTGGATGCCAAAGAAATCGCCTCGCATCAGGTGCAAGTAGGCTATGCCGCGTGCATTGAGTTCGGTGGCGACGTAGCTCGTCAGGGCGACCGGATCGCTATCGCGCATGTCGTTGTAGCTATTCACTGGCGAGATGCGGACGCCGACACGATCGGCACCCCAGACGCTGGCGGCGGCATCGACGACTTCGAGGAGCAGGCGAGCGCGATTTTCGATAGGCCCACCATACGAGCCACTGCGCTTGTTG
>CAZCAL010000360.1:0-438 GCA_964496625.1 uncultured Verrucomicrobiaceae bacterium
GGTGACGGTTCCCCACTTTGGGTCGAAGACGGGTTTCAATCTCCCAAGTTTTTCTAGCGTGGCGTCGGCGCGTATGCCGTTGTCAGTGTCGAGGTAGCCCGTCGTTTTATTTTGCAGATAGTAGGGGCTGATCTCTCTCTGATGGATCAGCGATGCGCTGTTTGCGAGGAGTTGAGAGCGGGCGGCAAAGGCGTCTTGGGCTTCACGAGAGATTGAAAATTCCCGGGCAAGAACTTCGGCGGTTTCGCCCATGTTCATTTGGGAAAATGGATCGGTGAGTCCGAGTTTGAGGCCAATGATGGGGGCAAAGTCTGCCGGGCGAAAGGCGGCTGTGGCGCGGACCTTTGACGTGAGGTTCCGAGCCTTACCCAGGGCACTGAATTTGTCGGCAGCGGTGCGATTAAAGTACAGCGGAGTGTTCGACATGCTCTCGGCGCC
>CAZCAL010000360.1:448-5270 GCA_964496625.1 uncultured Verrucomicrobiaceae bacterium
GAAAACTTCGCCCTGGCCAGCGCAGAGCCTCTGATGCGCGGTGAACAGTGCCTCCAATCCAGAGGCGCAATTGCGATGCACCGTCATGGCAGGCACCTCTTTTGGTAAGCCTGCGCGCAGGGCAACAACGCGTGCGATGTTCTGCGCTTCCGGTGGTTGCCCCACACAGCCGAGAATCACTTCGTTGACTTCTCCAGGATCGATTCCTGTGCGGGTCAGGAGATTGACGACGGCGTTCTTTCCAAGATCAACTGCGGTCTGTGAGGCGAGATCGCTACCCATTCGGCAGAAGGGCGTGCGGGTGCCATCAATGATGTAGAGGGCAGGGGTTTTCATAGCTTTGCCAGGTTGGCGTTGCGTGTTGGCGTCGGTGCCTTGGGTCGATGATCGATGATCTTCTGCTCTTTGAGTTCTTGACCAATACCAATTAAGCTTCGGAGTTCAGCGATCTCGTGAAAATGGATTACGTTTGGCGTAAGCTCAGTGACTTCAAGAAAACGTCGGCGCACCATGGCTTTGATTTCATCTTCGCTGACGCCGCGCTCCGCAGTCACGTGTAGATGGATCTCATCGATCTCCAAAGGATCGTCATTGCGCTTGCGTAGCTCAATCTGCCAAGCAGCGATGCCGCGCTGGTCATCCAGGAGATGCTCGAGGAGGTTAAAATTCACCAAGGTGCCTTTTAGTTTGTCGAGATTCAGTTCCCGAACTTCGCTGACGCGGGAAATCGGACCAAGAAGTCGAGGACACATGCGTCCACAGTGCGGACAGGCACTCCAGGTGAGGCCTCCTTCCGCGATGTCGCCAGTGCGAT
Organism: uncultured Verrucomicrobiaceae bacterium; assembly: GCA_964496625.1. GTDB lineage: Bacteria > Verrucomicrobiota > Verrucomicrobiia > Verrucomicrobiales > Verrucomicrobiaceae > JACKQF01. The sequence continues at coordinate 1,263 of CAZCAL010000360.1, forward strand.
AACGCATGACCACCGTGCCGCGGGCGTCAAGAGGGGTGAACACAATTTCGCCAGGCTGGCCGTCAGGCACTGGGGTGCCACTGTGTGGATCGACAAGCTCGACAATCCCCAAATCGGGAGACAAATGATAGCCGCTGCCACCACTGCCGGGTGCTGTGGGGCATTCGCAGAACGCCATTTTCGCCTCGGTGAATCCATACGTTGCCATGACGGCGACTTCAGGGCTACCGAGTCGGGACGCGAGTTCGCGGAGGCGGGCTCGGAGCCCATCGGCGACCTTTTCACCCCCCAAAACAATGCGTTTCAAGTTCGTCCAGCGATGCCCCGTCTCAGCTGCTTCACGAAGCACGTGGTAGATGAAGGTTGGCATTCCAATTAGCACGTCGGGTGCGATCTTTTCGATGAGACCGATGTTTCCTGCCGTGCCCAGAGTCTTTCCGCCACCCGTGCTCAGCATGAATGCGTTGAAGGTTATGCCCGCGTGGTGGGCCTGCCAAAAGGCTAAGTGCGGGGCAAAGGGGAAGAGGTTCATGTGGCGATACTCGCGACGTGTATCGCCACATTCCATGAGGCGCTGCCCCGCGATGTCGAGATTGGCAAGGTCATGCTTGGTGTAGAGAAATGGAACGGGTTCAGAGGATCGACCCGTGGTGCTCGTCAGCAAAACCGGGCGGAACTCCGCATCGGCTGCGTTCCTTGCGCCTGTGCGCCCGCCTTTCATCATCTGCCACCACATCGCAGGCTCTTTGCGCAGGGCTGCTTTGTTGGGGATGAGGACAAAGTCCTTTTGTTCGTCGCGCGGGACCGTAAGGTCTGACTTCGTCGTAAAAGGCACCTTTGCCCAGTCGTCCCAACTGCGGATATCGGCTGGGTGGATGCCGTGCTCGGCAAAGAGGCGCTTATAGTGGGCGCTAAACGGGATGACGCGATGGCTGAGGTAGTGGCGAAGTTGTTTGAGTTGCCAATTTTGCCAAACCTCAGGCGGCGTCGATGCCCACTTGGGTTGAGGGATGAACGTTTTCATGGGAGTGTTCCGGTTGTTGATGAACCAGCTTCATGATTTCCGGCAGTGCATCGAGGGCGGCTCTTCGGCCAGCAGCGATGTAGCTTTCAAAATTCTCAAAGTCATACCAGCGGCTGTGGCCGAACCTTGGCTGGATCAGCACGTCTGCCCGCTGCGCTTCCTTGGCGATCAGGCGCAACTGGGCGCTCATCAGCGCGCGACGGAAGGTGTCGAGTACGTTGCCATCTGCTAATAGATTCACTGGGCGGATCAGCCAATAAAAGAGCCTCCGGAGCCAGTGGGGCTTCCTCATCCCCAAGGCGTCTGGGCGAGCGAATGCCTCCTCGGCTGGCGGCATCACGTTCACCGCGATCACATAGTCGAGGGCGAGCTGCTCCCGCAGTAAGGTTACAGGCAGCGGTTCGGACGCTCCTCCATCGGTGAAGCGGTGACCTTCCCACGCCACTGGCACACAAACGCCTGGGATGGCTGCGGAAGCGTGAATGGCGCGCGCAACGTTGCCGGACTTGAAGACATGAGCGTGGAGGCTATCCAGATCGGTTGCGACGATGAATGTCGGCAACCGCAGGGAATCAAAATTGACACCCTTGAGGTCCCTCTCTAAATGCTCACGCAGCCGTTCGCCATACACGAGGCCTTTCGCAGGGGGTAAGGCGAAGTCGAGCAGGTTTTTGAGGGCTCGGCGATCTTTGATTTCAGCTGCACGCTTGCCGAGCTCTTCGACATGCAATCCGGCTGCCCAAAGACCGCCAACGTAGGCCCCCATGCTACATCCGGCGAGGGCGAAGATGGGAACGTGATTTTCCTCTAAGACCTGAAGGACGCCGATGTGTGCCAGTCCACGCGCTCCGCCGCTCGATAGCACAAGGCCAATTCGTGGGACCTCTTTGAGTTGGATGGGCTCTGTCCCTTCTTTGGCGACAACTCGCTTCCAACTTGTGTTGGTATCGCGTTCCAGTGTCATGGTCAGTGATTGGGTTCACTGGTTTTGACGCCTCAGACGGAGAAAGTGTTCAATGTTTGTGTTTTTGTTGTCCGTAATAGGCCCCGGGACCGTGCTTGCGGAGATGGTGTTTTTCCAGAATGTGTTCCGGGATGGATCCGAGAGCAGGGTGCAAGGAAAGAGTTCCGAGGGCCATCTGTGCGCACATCTCAAGAGCGATAGAATTATTCAGGGAGTCTTGGGCGTTCTTTCCGAAGGTGAAGGGAGCGTGGTGTAGTTGCAAAACGGCCGGCATCTCAGTGGGAGAGAGCCCGAGTTCAAGGAGTCTTTCCACGATGGCGACCCCTGTGAAGTGCTCGTAGTCTGCGGCGACTTCGCCAGAGGTCAGTGCTCTTACAATGGGAACGCTGCCGTGGAAATGATCCGCGTGGGTGGTGCCAAAGCAGGGGAGTTCGCGGCCGGCCTGTGCAAAGACGGTGGCGTAAGGGCTGTGGGTATGAGTGATGCCCCCAATTTCCTGAAATGCCTGATAGAGGTGCAGATGGGTTTTGGTGTCAGATGAAGGACGTAGAGCCCCTTCGACGACTTGCCCTTGAAGGTCGAGGACGACCATGTCCTCTGGCTTCAGTGCCGCATAATCAACGCCGCTGGGCTTGATGCACCACAGGCCAAGGCTGCGGTCGATCCCACTTACATTTCCCCACGTTAGCTTGACCAAGCCACTAGATTCAAGGGCGCGGTTGGCGTTGCAAACTTCAATTTTGAGTTGTTCGAGCATGGTTGATGAATCGTAAGCTGCCAGCTAGCCGCTTGCAACGGGAACGAAGCGGAGGCATAAACAGACTGTTGCCCTATGAGCGTCATGCTAGATCCTGAACTTTCCGCCGTCGATGCGCGATCCTACTTTGTCAGAGGTCGCAATGCGCTGTTGACCCGTGCACATGTAAGTCCGCTGTATCTCGACTATTATCTTCATCTCATGCAGTGCGGTATCCAGCATGATGCGGGGCTGGATAGCATGTTGAAGGACGCGCTTGCGGGGCTGGTGTTACACCTCTGCGCTCGCCCCCAAGACGAAGGTTGTGCCTGGACAATCAATGTGGCGAATCCACTGGTGAATCTTTTTGTCACTGGGTCAACGCGGCCGGGTCGGGTAACGGGTCGGCTTTTTACTGAAGACGTCAGAAATAGTGGAACAAATCTTTTCATCGCGCAAATGACCCGGCCCAATCAAAAGCCGCGCCAGAGCATGATCGACTTTTTGGGCGACGACATGTTGGGGGCGATTGAGACCTTTTACACGCAGAGCGAGCAGAGGCTGACCCGTATCTTCCGTCTTCCAGACGAGGACTTTATCCAGATATCTGCGGAGCCGGATTGCGATGAAGAGTGGCTGATGGGGCTGACTGCGGAAGACTTACCAGAACTCGATCAAAAGGAGCACCTAACGATGTTGGAGCAGCGTGGCTATGTCTTCGACTGTGGCTGCACACTGGAGCGACTTTTTCCCGTGCTGGCACGCATGCCTGAGGCGGATATTGACTATGTCTTTGCCGAAGGGCCTGCGACAGTGCACTGTCCGCGGTGTGGCGCTGTCTATCAACCGACTCGGGACGCGTTTGATCGTTGGCGGCGATCGGAGAACACAGGGGCCTGACTCATTTCACTCTACCTCCAGCGTGAAGGTGGGATGGTGCGCGCTGCAGGGTTCGAACCTGCGACCCCTGCCGTGTGAAGGCAGTGCTCTACCACTGAGCTAAGCGCGCCCGAATTTTTCGGGTGGGATGCATACTACGCCCTGTCGAAAACTCAACTTTTTCTTTTGGGCGGTGGATGATTTCTTCTGGGAGCGCGAATCGAGCTGCTCAGGGCTTCGTTTTCGGAGCTATGCTGCGAATGAGTTCGATAGGAGGCGGAAAATAACGCGCTCGCAACATATCGACGGACCATTTGCCAGTCTCCGAGTCTTTTTGTAATGGGGCAATCGCACAGGCGCATGAAATGCCAGAGGCTTCACCGGAGAGCTTGTTGGTTTCCAACA
>CAZCAL010000361.1:0-5257 GCA_964496625.1 uncultured Verrucomicrobiaceae bacterium
TGTCCCGCCGGAAGGGTGCTTCCGGTTGTGCGGGCGGTTGCGGCTGCGCCAAGCCTGCGGCGAATCTGCGCCGCAGGTAATCTTTGCTACAGGCCAGAGACTCGACGCGCTTCTTTGACAAAACGGATGAAACGGCTGCGGTCTCCACGTGGGTCGCTGCCTTTGCCTTGTTCCGCGAGGTTTACAACCAGATCGTGATTGAGCTTACCCAAGTCTGGCGTGCCGCGCAGCAGAAGGCCCAGTCCTACGACGGAAGATTCGAAGATGAAATCCTCGCGTGCCTTGCTCCAGGTCTCTCCTTTGTCAAAAGCCTGAAGATGTGAGTCGTCGAAAGGGCCGACCGTTTGGGTGGTAAAATGCACGGCGGGGATGGTGATGGTGGCAACCAATTTGCCACTTGTCCTTGCTCCCGATGGCGCTGCGCCATTGGGAGTGACTTCATACCAAAGGGTGTGCGTGCCCGCGCTGCGAATGTCTGTCGACGGAAGTTGGCGTTCGCAGAGAAGCCGGAAAGAGCGCACGTTGTTTGCGTCAAAAGATACCGTTAGGGGGTAGGTTGACTCTTCGCTACGCACGGCGGCTTGGTCGGCGGGAAGTTGAACGACGATGCGCAGCAGGCGGCGCTCGCCATTCCAGGGGCAGGCGTAGACATCTGAGCTCCATGAATGAATGAAGAGTTCTGGGGGACGTTGGCGACCTGGATCCGCTTTCGCGGTTGGGGCGCTTTGCGGCATTGGAGAAGCGAAAACGGCACCTTTGGGCTTTTGTGGTGCTGGCTTAATGTCCGCGGGGCGAATCATGATCTGATCCGCAGAAGTCCGGCTGGCATTGACGAATTCGCTGCTTGGAGCCGGGGAGGTAAAGCCCAGAGAGGCCAGATTTAGAGCAGATTCATCAGGTTTTGAAGCAGTGACTTTTGTTGGGGCTGCTTTTGTGACGACGGGTGCCGCTGGAATCGTTGTCGCAACAACAGTAGCCGCAGGTGGGGCCTTCTTTTCTGCAACCGCGGCGGGTTGTGGCGCCGGGGTTGGAGATGGGGTGACCGCAACGATCACAGTTGCTGCTGCTGGTGGGGTGGTCTTTTCAGGGGCTGCAACCACCGATGAGACCGACGCCGTTTCTTCAGTGGTGGCGATCACCTTGGATGGTGCGAATTGGCGGCCCAAGAAGAATGCGCTGGTTGCTAGAGTCGTCAGCGCAGCAATCCGCAGCAACACCCCTCCAGCCTGAGCCCATGGGGAGGGGCGACGCTGAGGGGTGATTCGGCGAGGCTGTAGCGGAGCCATTCTGCGAGGGAGTCCAGCCGGCTGTAGCACTTGCTGGCGCTGGGTCGCCGTCAGGTGATAGTCATGGATTGGCGCGCCGTGACGCAGCGCGTCTGCGACGGCAGCAATTTCGTTGGTGGATTCTTGCCACTCTGGATTCTGGTGGACTTGGTCATCAATCCATTGGCCGGTTTCCGTCGGCAATTCGCCGAGCACGTAGGCGGTCAGATCTTGATGGTCTGGATTGGGTGTGTTCATAAAGGTATCAATTTAGTGCGTGCTGGGAGAGTTCGTGGCCCAAGAGTTCCCTGAGTTTTTTGATCGCCACATGCATGAGAAACCCGACGTTGCCCGTGGTAAGGCCTGTGATTTCGGCGATTTCTTGGTATGAGCAGTCGTGCTGGAATTTGAGCCGAATGACCTCTCGCTGATTGAGACTGAGGCGGTCAAGCAGGCCCCAGACGCGCTGACAGAGTTCGTTGGTGTCGGCTTCCTGCGATGGGTCACGCTGCTCACTCGGCGTTGAGGCGATGAAATCGTCATTGCCGAGTTCCAGGCGCTGGTCCTTGCGGAGACAGTCCAGGGCTCGATTCCGGCAGACAGTGTAGAGCCAAGCCTTGAGGTTCTCTCGAACCTTGATTGGATCGCTGAGATACAGCCGCAGGAAGGTGTCCTGGACGACGTCCCGCGCGCGGTCGATGTCGCCCCCGAGGATACCGGCTGCGTAGGCGATGAGGGCGCTTTCATGCTGTTCCAGGGCCTGCCTCACCAACGCAGAGGGTTCGTCCTGGGCTGGTTCGGCGGGCATGTGAGAAGGGTGCACCGTTACAACGGGCTGGAAAAGGAATTATTAGACGCTTTGTGAATATCTTGTCGGAGGGACGTACGGTGCGGGTGCGCAAAATGAAGTCAAGACTTCCCAATGGTTGAGGTGGCATTAAACGAAAATAGGCAGTATAATCTGCTCGCATGACACCAGAGGCAAATCCGACCCCCCAACGCACCCCCAAAATAGACACAGCAGCCTGGAAGGCAATCGTCCTCAAATTCCAAGAACCGTCGGTTTGGCGGGCCACTTGGCAATTGGTCAACACTTTGGTCCCGTTCGCGGTGATCTGGTATCTAATGTATCTCAGTTTGAGCTGGTCTTACTGGGCCACGGCAGGGCTTGTGGTGCTGAACGGACTTTTCCTGATCCGTATTTTCATCATCTTCCACGACTGCGGACACGGCTCATTTTTCAAGTCGCCATTGGCTAATGACATTGTTGGCTTCATCACTGGAATGCTGACCTTTACGCCCTATTTCCATTGGCGCTGGGAGCACTCCATTCACCACTCCAGTGCGGGTTCGCTTGATCGCAGAGGCACTGGCGATGTTTGGACAATGACAGTGGAGGAGTATCTTGCTGCGACTCGATGGAAAAGATTCGCCTATCGCCTGAGCCGGAATCCATTCGTGCTTTTTGTGGTCGCGCCGATTTACTTGTTTGTGATTGAACAGCGGTTCTCCTCGTCGAAGGCCAACTCACGCGAGCGTTGGTCCGTTCGCTGGATGAATCTAGCGATTCTCGGCATGGCTGCCTTGGGATGTTGGGCGTTTGGTATAGGTACCTATGTGCTGCTTCAATTGGGTGTGCAATTGGTCGGCGGTAGCCTTGGCATCTGGATGTTCTATGTGCAGCATCAGTTTGAAGATGTGTATTGGGAGCGCGATCCAAATTGGGACTTCACCGCCGCTGCGCTGAAGGGTAGTTCCTTCTATAAGCTACCGCGCATTCTTCAGTGGTTCTCTGGCAACATTGGTTTCCACCACATTCACCACCTCAGTTCCCGCATCCCGAACTACAATCTGGAGCGCTGCCACTATGCTGATCCACTCTTCCAGCAGGTGAAGCCCCTGACCCTGCTCTCTAGCTTACGATCCCTTGGCTACCGCCTTTGGGACGAACAAAAGGGCAAGCTGGTCGGCTATAGCGTCCTGAAGTCCTATCGGGCTCAGCGCCAGCAGAACCCGCAGGCTTGAATTCATCGGACACATTCAGGCGACATCGCTGACGCAGTGCGCTCGACCTCGCCCCTCTGGCGATTGCTGTTCTTCGGTTCAACAAGGCTGGTGGAGGAGCTCTCCTCGCGGAGCTTGATCAAATGGCAGCAGAGATGCATTTCTTGCCAGATGAAGGTTCTCATCGGTATTGTTCTATTCGTAGTTCTCCACTCCGGCCTTTGGGCCGAAGATTGGCGTAGCTTTGAGTTTTCGGTGGTGCGCACTTTCCACCAGCCGGTGAAGATGGCATTACCATTGAGAAGGATAAAGTGAGGATCCAAACGAGGATCTGGAGTGGCAAGGGCGGCTATGACTGGGGAGTTGTGACGTCAAACAACAGTCGCGAGCTCACGCCTGCGGAGGTCGCAAAGCTTAAAGCTCTCTTGGCGCCCCTTAGTCTCAAGGTCCTCAAAGCGGGGGAAGATTTCAGGGGACGCGATGGTTCACAGTGGACTCTCTCGTTCTCCAACTTGGAAGGAGACTCAGTCACAGTGTGGACACCTGAAGAGTCAACCAAAGAGCGAAAGCTTGAGGCCTACCACGCTTTCGGCAGGCTGATGTGGTCGCTTTCCGACGGGCCCGGCGACTTGTACTGAAAATAGCTGCTGGCACGCGATGGGGATCTAATGCGCTGTCCACATCGCGATCCACCGTCCCTTAGCGGAATCCAGGCGGATTCCGCTGCGTAATTGATTCACTTCCCAAAGCACTGCACGCGACCATCCACGGTAGCGACGACGACTCGGCCTTGGGCGATGGTGATGCCATCCCAGACAGGCGGACTGGTAAGTTCAAGCCCAGAGCTTTGCTCTCCAGTCTCGACATTGACTGCCCACATCTTCGCTCCGCGACGGCCTTCCAACGCCTCGTTTTGCTCGTTCAGTTCCTTGAGGATTGCGGGGTCTTTGGCGGCGAGACGTTCGAAGGCATATTCCTCGTCGATGGTGTCTGGTGGTCCGCTTACCAGCACCGTCTTTCCAGCCAGGGCCATACTGCGGGCGACGATAGGCACGTAGCGATCCCAGGTGTGCTTCACGAAGCTGCCAGACTTTGCTCCACCAGGGTTATTGCCCTTGAACCAGAGTGCCGCACCGACCTTGCCTTTGCCAGTCTCGACCGCCGCGCCGACGCCATGGGCGTCGTTGCCAGAGCTATCGCGAGAGTCGCCATTGTCAAAGTTGCAGAAAAGCACTGCGCCCTCAGGTTTTTCGTCGGGTGCCTCAAAGCGGCGCTGAACCTCCTCCAGGGTCAGTGCCTTGTGATACACCGCAAACTGATCCAGTAGTCCGTTGAAGCCGCCCGCGCTTCCTTCTGCGACGCCTTGGCCATTGCCGAGATACATCGGGTTTTTCGGACGCCCACCGATGAGCGCCTTGCTGACACCTTCGCCGACCAATTTCCCGTCGAGATAGAGGGAAACTTTGTTGTCGGCTCCCAACGTGCCGATGAGGTGGTGCCAACCTTCCGTGAGGGCTTCGGATGAGATGACGGTGGTAAGTTCCGTGGAACTGCGAATGTGGAATTGGGGTTTCTTTTCGCGAATGTCCAAGGCGAGGCCTTGCTGCGGACCGCCATGGTGGAAAACGGTGCCGCTGGCTGTATCCGGCAAAACCCAGGCCTCAATAGTGATCGGCGTATTGGTTGGATCGAGCACGTCAGTGTCTGGAAAGAGCACTGAGCCAGGGAGAGGCTGTCCCTTCGTCTTCGCATCGGCAACTGCGGCTTTTGCGGCACCCTTGCCGCCAGCTTTACCTTTGCCCTTACCTTTGCCTTTTTTCTTCGCGGCCTCCGTTTCGGAGTGGCCGACCTGGGTCTCTTTCGCAGGCTGCACCGCCAGTGGTTTGCCGTCAGGCCCGAGCACCAAACTGTTGCCCTTACGAGCGGTAGTCGCTTCCTCCGTGTCAAAGGCTTCTTCAGGCGGAGCTTTTGGGGTTGCGAAAAGGGTG
>CAZCAL010000362.1:0-1340 GCA_964496625.1 uncultured Verrucomicrobiaceae bacterium
ATCGTGTACTTTTTCACCAGATGCCCATCTTTATAGTAGCCAAGTTTTTGCTCTTTTACCGACACCACCACCTCCGCCTTGGGCGAAGATGAGCACTGGCATAGGCTGGCAGCAATCGCACCCACGCCGATAAGATTAACTAACCGACGAGGGGACACGAATTTCATAAGGGAGAGAGAGGAGAGTGTCATGACTAAATTTAAGACATCTTAATGAACACTGCAATCGCTGAATTCTGGATATTATGGGCAGGCATGGAAAAATGGAAAGCAATGTGCGTGCCGGAAAACGCATTTTGTAAGCCCATGCTTTCGCGTGATGATTCGATTTTTAAGCTGACAGCGGAGGTTTTGGTGGGTGGAGGGAAGTTTTTGAGGCAATTGGAAAGGGAAAGAAAGCTCCTCCCGTATTACAGGCACCCACCTCCCCGAATTCCGAAAAAATCTGCCATGTCAAAAAATATCGTTCCCTTGATTTTAGCCAGTCTGACTGTTACAGCAGCAGTGGCATCTGCCCAATCGGCGGAGAAGATCACGTATGAAGATCACGTGAAGCCTTTGCTGGAGAACAAATGTTTCTCCTGCCATAGCCCGGACAAAAAAAAGGGGGATCTAGATCTCACCAGCTTTGGCGCGGTGATGACTGGTGGTGGGGGCGGAGCCATCGTGGATGCAGGCAATTCAGACAGTAGCCGACTGATAACGACCACGACAAAAAAGGAAGAGCCTTTCATGCCCCCAGAAGGCACTCCGCTTGGGCCAAAGGAGATTGAGGTCCTGGCAGCGTGGATCAATGGTGGACTGTTGGAGACCAAATCCAGCGTGGCTAAAAAGTCCGCCAAGCCCAAGGTGGATCTGGCTGTAGCGGTGTCGACTGGCAAGCCTGATGGCCCGATTGCGAAACCTGAGCATGTCCTGCTTGAACCAGTTGTCGTAACGCCGCGCCCAACTGCGGTGACGGCGATGGCGGCCAGTCCATGGGGCCCCTTGATGGCGATTGCGGGTACTAAGCAGATCCTCCTTTATGATACCGACAGCCGTCAATTGGCTGGCATCTTCCCATACACAGAAGGCTACGCTCGTTCGCTGCGATTCAGTCGGAATGGATCACTTTTAATCGTCGGTGGCGGGAGGGGCGGGAAATTTGGCCATGCGGTTGTCTGGGACGTGAAGACCGGCAAGCGAGTGACGGAAGTCGGCAAGGAATTCGATGCCGTGATGTCGGCGGATATTAGCGCGGATCACAAGTTGATCGCGATTGGCAGCCCATCGAAAAAGGTCAAGGTGTTTGAGACCGCAAGTGGTCAGGAGTTGTACACGATCAGCAAGCACACTGAGTGG
>CAZCAL010000362.1:1350-5251 GCA_964496625.1 uncultured Verrucomicrobiaceae bacterium
AGATGGGGTGCTGTTAGCCACGGCGGATCGCAACGGCAACGTCATGGTTTGGGAGGCTGCGAATGGTGGGGAGTTCTTCCTATTGGGACAGCACAAAACTAGCGTCACGGGCATGGCTTGGCGGTCTGATTCGAACATTCTCGCTTCATGTTCCACCGATGGCACGATCAGCGTGTGGGAGATGAACGAAGGCAAGCAACTAAAGAACTGGGCTGCACATGGCGGTGGAGTTCAATCAATTGCTTTTACTCCAGACGGCAAAATTGTCTCTTCCGGTGACGACGGTCTCGTCCGTCTTTGGGATCTCAATGGCGCTAACCTGGGCGAGGCGAAATCGCAGGGAGATCAGGTCACCAAAGTGGTGGCGCTGTTTGATTCAAAGAAAATCGTCTCGGGCAATTGGCGGGGTGAGGTCACTGAGATGGACCTGCCGACATTTCAGCCGACGGGCACGTATTCCAGTAACCCACCACTGATTGCCCAGCGCATCATTGAGGCAGAAACAGCTGCCAATGATCTGACTGCCAGCATCCCCGCCGTCGATGCGGAGATCGTGAAGGCCGTAGCAGCAGTAACCGCCCGGGAAGCCGGCGTCGCTGATGCGAAAAAGAAGCTCGCTGATCTACAAGCCCAACAGGCCAAAGCGACAGCAGATCTTGCTGGGCTTCCTGCGAAAGTGGCAGCGCTGGACAAAGCTACCAAGGAAGCTCAGGCAAAACGCGCGGCCCAAGTGGAGCTCGGAAAGAAGTATGAGGCAGCCATCGCCCAGGTCAAAGCCGCTGAACAAGCTTTGGCCGCGCTGAATGCGGAGAAGGCGAAGCTGAACGCTCCTGATCAGGCACCAAAGCTCGCCGAAGTGACGAAGAAGATCGCAGATGCAACGGCAAAGCTGGACGGCCTGAAAAGGGCAGCTGGTGCAGCTCCGCAAGCCATTGCGACATTCGATGCGGCGATTAAGGCCGCGCAAGACCAACTGACTGCAGCCAATGCTTCCAAGCCGGTGCTCGCCAAGCAGATCGAAGATCTAAAAAAAGCTGTGGAGGCAGCGCCAAAGGCAGTAGAAGCTGCGGACAAGGCCTTGGCTGATTCGCGCACTGCCTTGGCTGCCTTGCAGGCCAAGTTGGCAGACCAGAAAAACCAACTCGCCGTTTACCAGAAGCTGCCGGTTGCCTTGAAGGCCGCCCAATTTAATGTTGGCGTGCTGACCGAGAAAGAAAAGTTGGCAAAATTGGAAGGGGATCTCAACGATTACACTGCGGCGCAGAAGGAAAACGAGGAGGCGAAGAAAGCCGCTGCTGCAAGGATCGAGTCCTCCAAAAAAGCCATCGCTGAGGCGACGAACTTGATCCCCCAACTTGACGCAACCTTGAAGAAGCTTCAGGCGGAGGCCGCTGGTCTCGATCAGGCCGTGGCCCCGACCCGCAAAGCTCTAGCCGACGCAGCGGCGAAGGTGGAAGAGCAAAAGAAGGCACTGGCCGCCAAAGAGGCAGAACTAGTTGCTCTGACAAAGGCTCGTGATGACGGAATAGCTGCGGCGAAAAAGGCTGCGGACGATGTGGCGAAGGCGCTCGATCCCTTGAAGAAAAAAGTGGCGGAAGTTACGGCCAAACTCGCTGGCCCGGCAAAGGCAGTCGATGCAGCGAAGACAGTGCTCGCGCAGGTTCAGCCGACGGTGGAGGCTGCCAAAAAAGCTGCCGCTGATGCCGCTGCTCAGGTTGCCGCAAAAGCAGCGGAACTCACCAAAGTAATGGCTGCTGCACAGGCCGCAGTCGCACCTCTAGCGGAGGGTGAAAAGGCCTTGGCAACTCTGCGTGCGCAGACAGCAACCCTGGTGAAGGCAGCTGCCGCGGCAAAAAGTCCGGCCAATGACAAGGCGGTGGCCGACAACGCCGCAGCGATTGCGGCGAGCGATGCGAAACTCAAAGTCATGAAGACTGCGAAAGCTACTTTGGACCAAGCCGTTGCTGCCGCCAAGACGGCGGGTGAGCAGGCAACCCAAGCAGCAACTGCTGCCAAGGCGGCGCAACAAGCGGCAGAACAGAAACTCGCGCAATCGAGCAAGACCGCTTCCGATGCTGAGAAAGCAGCGGCACCTTTGCGTGGTCAGCTTGACAGCCTGAACAAAGAAGTGGCTGCCCAGCAAAAAGCACTGGCCGATAGGCAAGCGATCCCTGCAGCGTTGGAGAAGGATTTTGCAGCGAAGAGTCAGCCGGTGAACGCAGCCATCGCTCAAATTAAAGCGGCATTGGCACCATTGGATAAAGCTTTGGCGGAAGCGAAGGCAAAGCTGGAAGGCGAGCAGAAGCAAGTCGATGCCAAAGCCGCAGAGGTCGCAAAAGCAGTCGCCGCGCTGGCGGAGTCACAGAAGAAGAAAGCTGACGGCGAAGCCGCCATCGCAGCAGCCACCAAAGAGATTCCAGCCCGCGATTCAACACTTGCTGAGATCGTCGCTGAACTTGCCAAGATGCAGCCTCAGTTGGCTCCGCTGAAGGCCAAGGTCCAGCAGATGCAGGATCAATACATGGCAATGCTGCCCAAGTGATTGGGTGGCGGTTGTCTATTTTTCAGGTTGTAGGAATCGCTGATACAGCCACGAGGCTGTTAGGGCGATGACTGCGACAATGAAGAATGCTCCAATCCGGTAGAGTTGGCCGATACTCGCCAGGTCGTGGAGGAATAACTTCGCGAGGGTTACCACCAGCAATGCAATGCCTGCGTAGCGGGTTCCCGCGCTCCGTTTCCACAGACCCACAATGATGAGAACCAAGGCAAACAGTCCCCACGCAATGCTGTAGGTCATGCTGCGTGCAAAATTTCCGCCAAACTCAATGAGCACATAACGCTGGCCCTGCGGCGTGAAGGCGTCGGCAATCTCAATGTTTAACAGGCAGAACAATAGGACGCCGGCGAAGCTCCAAAGCACTGGCCGGGCCTCGATCTCACCGACTTTCGTATGGTGCAAAGGCAACTCCTTGGCTGCGAAGGCGCATGATGCCGCGGCGATGAGATAGGTGTAGAGATACCAATTCCAAACCGGAAGACCGCTGCGAACGTGATAGCTGAGGACCTCGGGATTTAGAGCCAATCTCATGAAGGCAATCGCGATTAGGCCGAGACCGATCTTTGAAAGCGCAGGGTGGTCAATGCGGCGCACCAACCAACAAAGCGCAGCCCCTTCCAGGACCCATCCCAGCGTCCACGCCTCATGGTCGAATTGGATGGGGAAAATCAGGGTTATGAAGAACAGAGCTACGCCTGCATACCAAGCAAGGATGTCTGTACGTTGGGATTCGTTCGGGTGAAGCGCTGCAAATCGAAGAGCGATCAGCGAGGGGATCGCAAACAAGGCAGGAAAGAGTCCAGGTGCCACGGAGGGAAAGGCAACTTTGATGTCTTGATAGGTTAGCGCAAAGAATGGAATGCTAATCGCGGCGGCAGTCGCCCACGCATAAATTCCCGCAGACGCAGTCCGCCGCATTTTCCAGGGAACGAGGCTAAACACCGCGTGCACAGCGGTATACCAGAGCAGCGGTATCCATGGATGCGCAGGGTCGAACGATCTCCAATGCCAAAAGCTTAGAACGACCAAGGCACTGCCGGCAGTCGTTGGGACAATCATCGGTAGAGTCATCCACTCAGCAAGCCAAAGCATCGCGATGCAAAGGAATAGGACAACGAGGAAGAGCGCAGAAGGTTGCTCAAAGTTCATCTGAGTGACGGCGTAAGCCAGCAACCCAAAAGGCATCCATACCGTGGAGACAGGGACTGTGCACGCGTCGATATCGCCTTCGGTTGCGGAATGGCTTTCTCGTTGGAGTGTCCAAGTCAGAATGGAACCAACGGCATGAAGAACGGTAAAGATGGCTAGCAGACCAAGGATGGTCAAGGTGGATGGATGCCC
>CAZCAL010000363.1:0-5245 GCA_964496625.1 uncultured Verrucomicrobiaceae bacterium
AGTTTCGGCATGTAGATATCGAGGAGAATGACATCCAAGAGCGACCCACTTCGCTGAATGACATCCAGCGCCTGCTGGCCATCTCCCGCCTCTAAGACCTCGAAGCCCATGAAGCGCAGCATATTCACGGCGATGGAGCGCACTGGAGCTTCGTCATCAACGACTAACACAGTGCCTCGCTTTTGAGTAGGCTGCTGCATAGGTTTGATGGATTCTGGAATCTCATCGTCCTTAGCTGCGCCACTGGCGACCCGGGGCAGGATGATTCTGAATTCCGTCCCACGACCGAGTTCTGTATCAAACTCGATCCATCCACCATGCTCACGAATGATGTCCTGCGCGGTCGCCAAGCCGAGCCCAGTCCCCTTGCCAGCTTCCTTCGTAGTGAAGAATGGTTCGAAGATGCGTTGCCTATCTTCGACGGGCACACCGTGACCATTGTCACGCACGGAGATCATGACATACTCACCCTTTTCGCCATTTTCATTCATCTGACGATCCACATTTTCGATCGCCATTTCGATGATGCCGCCTTGGGCAGGGAGTGCGTCACGAGCATTGATGCCAAGATTCAAGAGAACTTGTTCAAGCTGCGTCGCATCTGCCACCGCAAATGAGGAATCCACATTGGCCTGGCTGCGCACGGTGATTCGCGGATCGACACTGTGCTTTAGCAGGCTCTGTGCATCGGCAACGACTTGCTTCATGTTGGTGACCTTGCGCACCGGCTCAGACCGCCGGGAATATCCCAGCAACTGCTTCACCAACTCCGCCGCACGAACGGTGGCCTGTGTAGCACCATCTAGGCAATCCTTCACTTCCGCCTGCTGATCAGGAGGCGTCATCTCAGCGAGCGTGAGGTTTCCACGGATTGCGGTCAGGAGGTTATTAAAGTCGTGAGCGATTCCGCCCGCAATGAGGCCAAGGGTGCCCATTTTCTGCGATTGGCGAAGCTGCTGCTCCAGTCCACGAACCTGCGTGCGATCACGTAGCATCCAGAGCCTTCCGACAGATTCCCCACTCTCTGCCCGCATCGGTGCGGTGCGCATCATCATCGTCCGTGGTGAAGAGTCGTTTGTTTCAATTTCCAGGTCTCCTTCGAAATCAGCATTGTCATCAGCCAGAGCTACCCAGTTCTTCATCTTTTCACCATCCTTCATCCGCTCCTGAACAGCAGCCAGCATTGTTTTGCCATTGCGCCCAGCGATGTCCTCCAATGGGCTCCCAAGGAATTCGTCCATTCGCGCATTCGATGCGACGATAGCACCGTCAGAATCGACGACTACGACACACTCATCGCTAGCAGCGAAGATGCCCTGCATGGCGGTAAACGCCTCGCGCACTAGTCGTTCTGCGTTTAGCAGGCGCTGCTCTGTTTGGCAGGCGTGCGCCTCTGCGGCACTTAGTGCTTGGCGATGCTTAGCGAAGAGCATGTTAATGTCTGAACGCAGCTTCCAAAAATCTTGGGGAAGCCACTCTGCTGTTGCTGCACTGGGAGGCACCCCGCGCATCACAGAGGCAGCCGCCGCTGTCACAGCCGTCGCCGGGCGGAGCATCCAGCCGCTCAAGAGGTAGGAGCCCAAAAAGGCCCCACCACCCAGCAGAACGCCAGGAACACCAAAAAACCAATCGAGGGAATTTCCCATGAGGCGAGTGACGCCCATTGCCGGCAAAAAGCCGAACAACCAGAGGGGAAACATGAGTCGGAGACGGAGCGAGTTCATAGTAGGGGAGGGTTATGGGAGAGAGTGTTGAAATCCGGAGTGTGGGCGGGATCGGAAGCTATAGGGGCGCTGATTTGGGCGGGAACCGCACGAACTACCTGATGAACCAGTGGAAGACGGCTACGCAGCAACTCTGCTGGCGATGCGACATTCCAAAGATCGGCACTCGTGGTGCCAGTCTTATTTTCTTCCTGGGGTAGAGAAACAGTCCGGCTCATACCAGAGCCTCCTCGTTAGAATCTTCTGAAACTTGGACAGCATCAGGTGGCACTTCGCCTAACCTCCGGTTCAAGTCCGCCCTGACTAGCGGTGTTACCAGTTCCTTCAATTTTCCGACCACAAGTTCTTCGACTAGTTCCACGATCCGAAACTCTGTTTTGGCGTCCATCGCGAGCAACCCACAACCTTCAGGTGCCTCCACGGCTGGTTGTTCGATGGGCAGTTGCCGCATCAGCCGTGACTCCATCGAGGCCAATTCACCGTTGGTTTCTTCTGCCACAAGCGCGAGCTTTGATGCAACCATTCGCTCGCACCGTTCGACCACGCCCTCTTCAACGGATTTCAGCAGAGTATCGGCGAAACGCTGCTTCGCAGCCATCTCCGCGATATGCTCCTGAAGTTCCTCCACGGCCTCAGTGCTGGCGAATTTTTGCGCTTCAGCTGGTTCTTCCGGCACGTTCCATAGACCAGCCAACCTCTCGCTGTCGCTGATGGCTTCCAGTGCGGTCAGTGCCCTTGCCGCACGCTCTTCAGCCCGCTCCGTACGGTGCTTTAAGATGGCAATGTCCTTCGTTACAATCGAATCCACCCGTGTCTCGATTGCTTTTACAGCTTCACTGGTTGCTGCTAAGGCGTCCACTCTTGTTTGAAGTGGCTTGATTGAAGTCGCTGCCAAGGAGACCGCATCCAGGCGATCATTCAATGACCTGAAGGAATTCGCCACTTCCGCGAATGAATCAACTCGCTCTTTCAAGGCTAGAAAACTGGCGCTATTTTCAGCGAAAGCGTTCACTCGGGCCTCGATAAGCCGAATAGCATCGTTGGTCGCCGAAAGTGCATCAGATGTCTGCTGACCAAATGCTGCGAGTATTTCTTGAACACCGCTCAGATGGCTTGCGATGAGTTGTTCTTGGATTTCAGCCCCCGATTGGTCACGCTGTGACACGGCGACACTTACGGCATTGAGTTGCGCCAGCAGGACCTGCTGTTGATCCTTCAAGGCACTCATCCCCATCGCGGTGGAAAATAGATCGTCTCTGATCTGCTGACACTCTGCCGCTGTCTTTGTATTCAACGACTGCACATCGTGGTGTAATGCGGCCGATAACTCGTCTAACCGCTCCTCCATCGCCTTCTGAGAACGTCCAAATTCCCCGCTGATCGACATTTTGATTTCAGCCACGCTGGCGTGTAGTTCATCAAGAGCGGACGGTGCTGGATCTGGCGCACGCACCGGTTCCACTAGTTGGACCTGAGAATAAGGCGGTGGCACTGGTGCAGCGACTTCGACAGGAGGCACACTCCGCGCTGGTTGGACTTCCCCAGCCATGGGACGAGGAGGAATGAACGCCACTGGCGCAGGTGCCCGGAACGGAGAACTCACCGGATCCCAAGATGTGGTGTCCCGCACTGCTGGGGCGGCACTCTGGGGGGCTGACATAGGCAGAACCATTTCTCGGTCAAAGGATGAATCCTTGAAGATAGGCTCGGCCGCAGACACCTCGCTGGGTGCAGCGTTCCATTGGGCCAGGAAAGGCGAGTATGGCTGCTTTAGCTCGGCGGCGGACTCGTTTTCAAAACTGGTCACGGTCCCTGGCACCATCTGCCCACCTGATTGGACACCTGGTTCTACGGCAGCAACGGCAAGTCGTTGGCTCGAAAAATTGAAAGAAAGTGACATGTTTATTTACTATTTGTTTCATAATTTACACAATCACCAACATAAAAGCTATCAAAATTTCAAAAATTTTAACCTTTGTGTTATTTTAGGTATACACATTTTTCTTATGCTCCGCGATATCTTTCCACGATCGAACCCGATTCCCCGATCCTCTGGTTGACCACTCCCTGCCCTGCCCCTAATGAAATAGGAACTAGATTTCATAACCGAGCCACCTTCCCACCATGTCCAAACCCGACCACGGATACACAGAAGACTCCATCAAGTCCCTTGATTGGAGAGAGCACATTCGCCTCCGGCCCGGGATGTATATTGGCAAGTTGGGGGATGGATCCCAGCCTGAGGACGGGATTTACGTCCTTCTCAAAGAGGTTATCGATAACGCCATCGATGAGCACGTCATGGGCTACGGCACTGTCGTTGACTTGAAGGTGGCGGAAGACATGACGGTAACCGTCCGAGACTTCGGCCGGGGCATCCCTCTGGGGAAACTCTTGGAGTGTTCGGCCCAAATTAACACCGGAGCCAAGTATGACAGCGAGGTTTTCAAGCGATCCGTCGGCCTGAATGGCGTCGGCATCAAGGCGGTGAATGCGTTGAGCGAGTTTTTTGAAATTCAGGCGGTTCGCGAAAATCAGACTCGCTCCATCGAGTTCGAACGGGGTCTGGTGAAATTCGAAATGAAGGCCCCGAAGGCCTGCGAGGAGGCGAACGGAACCCGCATCGTCTTCCGCCCTGACCGCGAGAGCTTTGGAAACCACGTCCACTACAAACTGGATTATGTCCGTGAAATGCTGCGCTTTTACGCATGGTTAAATCCAGGGCTGACGCTGACGCTCAACGGCGAGAAGTATAAATCCAAAGACGGGCTGATGGATCTCATTCGGGCAAAGCTAACGGAGGAACCGCTCTACCCGATCATCCATCTCGCCGGTCAGGATGTAGAGGTAGCCTTTACCCATGGCACCGGCTACGGGGAGGAGTATTACACCTTCGTCAACGGGCAGCACACCACCCAGGGTGGCACCCACCTTGCCGCCTTCCGTGAAGCTATTGTCCAGGAAGCACGTGCATTTTACAACAAGCAGTTTGAGCCCAACGACGTGCGAGGTTCACTCATCGCCGCCGTCAGCGTCAAAGTGCAGGAACCAATCTTTGAGTCCCAGACGAAGACAAAATTGGGATCTACTCACATGGAGCCGAGCGGGCGTAACCTGCGAGGGCACATCACCAGCGTGATCACAGCCCAACTGGATAACTTCCTCCACAAGCATGGAGACATTGCGAAGGCTCTCCAGGAGAAGATCCTCTCGAACGAGAAAGAGCGCAAAGAGATCAGCGGCATCCAAAAGGCAGCCCGAGAAAGCGCCCGCAAAGCCAAAGTTCACAACAAGAAGCTGCGCGACTGTCGTATCCACCTCGATACCAAAGACAAGCAACGGGAAACCAGCACCCTCTTTATTACAGAAGGCGATAGCGCCAGTGGCACCATCACCCGCGCACGGGATGTAAACACTCAAGCGGTGTTCAGCCTGCGCGGAAAGCCGCTGAACTGTTTCGGTCTCAACCGCAAAATCGTCTATGAGAATGAGGAGTTCTACCTCCTCGCCAACGCTCTCCA
>CAZCAL010000364.1:0-5237 GCA_964496625.1 uncultured Verrucomicrobiaceae bacterium
CCTTGCTCCATCAGGCCTCGAATCCCTTGCGCCCCCTTCTATTGCATGATCCGGGGTAAATCGAAGAGAAGCGCAGCGGAGACAAACAGCCGTCGGCTGCCCGAAGGTCGCCTTAGCGAAGCGGAGGCTAAACGTTGACCTTCTGGTGAGGCGAGTGTTTGGGGCGAGCATTGTACGGCTCCGCTGCTGCTCACGCCGACTACTTGCCCAACTTCTTCGCGATGATATCGACGAGGCCGGGGATGGTGTATTCCTTGGCTTCCATGTCGATTTTGAGGTTGTTCTTCGTCAGGGTGGCGGAGGTGACGGGGCCGATGCTGGCAATTTTGATGCCTTTGGGCAGGGGGATGCCGAGGCCGAGGAAATGCTCCACCGTCGAGGAACTGGTGAAGGTGATGAGGTCTGCACCTTCTTCCTTCAAGCGGGCGATGGCTTCGAGGTTGTCCTCCGTCTCTGGAACGGTGCGGTAGGCGAGGGCTTCATCGACGATGGCACCCATGCCAGTGAGCTCATTGGCGATGACTTCCCGTGCTTCTTCGGCACGGACCCAGAGGACGCTCTGGTTTTCCATGTTCTGGAAGTCTTTGAAGGCCTTTACCAAGCCCTCGGCGACGAAGTTCTTTTCCGGCATGAGGTCCACGGCCATGTGGAATTCGCGGATGCGCTCTGCGGTGCCGGGTCCAATGGCGGCGATGCGAACGCCCCCGATGGAGCGAGCGTCATTGTAGAGCTTGTAAAACATCTTGAAGAAGGCATCGACGCCGTTTGGACTGGTGAAGATGATCCAATCGTAAGTGTGGCAGTCCTGAACAAGCTCGCCAAAGCCCAAAAGGTCGCGCGGTTCTTCGATGCGGATGGTGGGTAACTCAATCACGTCGGCACCCAGGGCGGTGAGCCTACGGGTGAGCGCACCAGCTTGATGGCGGGTGCGGGTGACGACGATGCGCTTCCCAAACAGCGGGCGGTTTTCAAACCAGTTGATCGAATCGCGCTCCGTGACGACATCGCCGACGACGGCCACGGCTGGTGCCTTGAACCCAGTGGTTCGGACTTTTTCAGCCATGGTGCCGAGGGTGCCGATGAGGGTCTGCTGACGGCCATGCGTCGCCCAGCGGACAAGCGCCATGGGGGTGGTGGCCGCTGCGCCGTGCTTGATCAGCTGGCTGGTGATTTCGTCGATGCGCTCCACGCCCATGAGAAAGACCTTGGTGCCATCCGCGACGGCGAGCTTCGAGTAGTCTAGGGAGGTCTCCGGCTTTGTAGGGTCCTCATGACCGGTGAAGATCGTCAACATGGAGGCATGGGAACGATGGGTGACGGGGATGCCGGCGTAGGCGGGCCCGGCGATGGCGCTGGTGATGCCTGGGACGATCTCAAAGCGGACGCCCGCGGCAGCAAGTTCCGCGGCTTCTTCCGCCCCACGGCCAAAAAGTACCGGGTCGCCACCTTTGAGCCGGGTGACAGTTTTGCCTTCGCCCGTCAATTTGACGATGAGAGCATTGATCTCGTCCTGAGTGAGGGTATGGGCGCGGGCTTTTTTGCCGACGTAGATGCGCTCTGTGCCTGGCTTGGCATAGCGGAGGAATTCTGGATTGCAGAGGTAGTCATAGACGAGGACGTCTGCGGCCTCGATGCATTCTTTGCCTTTGATGGTGAGCAGTCCGGGATCGCCCGGGCCAGCGCCGACGAGGTAGCAGATGCCAGAAGTGGTTTTGGAGGATTTTGCGGCCATGATCGCTGTGGTTTGCCACTGTTTGGGGGCGTTTGCAATGGTTTGCGATTGTTTGCCGTGGTTGTGGTTGCGAATCTTTGCGCTTCCGGTTTGTTAAGCACTCTTGATGAGCTTCCCAATGCCTACCGCCAAAGCTTTGCTTTCCGCTTTCTGCGGATGCTGGCTCTGCGCGGGTTTTAACGGGGCGGCGCAGGCGGCGCTGCCGGACGCTCCCGCTGGGCATGTGCTGGACATGGCGCGGGCTCTACCCGTGGAGGCCGTGACGACGCTGAGCGCAGCGGTCGAAGATTTCCGCGCGGAGACTGGTTGTGAATTTTGGCTTTTTGCGACCTCTTTTGTCGAGCCTGGCGCAAACATCAGAGGCCGCGCGAAGGAGCTGCGTCGCGCCTGGAGCCCGACAGGCAAGGCGGTGCTGCTGGGCTATGATCGGTCCACAGCCTCCTACACCGCGACTCTGTCTCCAGAGTTGTGGGCCGCGTACTCGACGCCACAGGTGGTGCAGATGCTGCAGGATGTGGGTGGCTTGATCGGGAAGGAGCAAGATCCACTCGATCAACGGCTGATCGCCGCCTCAAATTTGGTGATGCAGCGTCTGGCTGCCATGCAAAAGGTGCGCGTTGTTCAAAATCAACTTTGGCCACGGCAGGAGGTGATGTTGGCGGGAGCTCTCCTGACAGTGCTGATTTGCGGCGGCATCCTGGCGCGCATCCTATCGGCACGCCGGCGGGTCCGCGAAGCCTATGAGAGCGAGGTCTTTTACTTTCCCGACGTTGAGGTGGCGACGCGCTTTGGGGCGCCGTTTGGCGGGGGCGTGATCGCCGAACTGGGGGTGCCACCTAAAGATTGAGTGACTATAATTTCTCTACTCATGGCAGTTGACCACCTGCCTCCGGCAGCTTAGTCTCGGCCCCTCATGAAAACCCGCTTATTCCTCGCCCTGGCGATCACCCTGGGCTCCGCCGCCGCACAAGACAAGCAGAACCCGGCTGCGGCCGCGGCTGAACCTGCTGCTAAACCCGCCGCAGCAGAGCCTGCACCAGGACCCGCCCCTATGGACAAAGTCAGCTACTTCATCGGAAACAACATGGGCGGCCAGTTCGCCGGTCAAGGTATCAAAGTCGATATCGAAGCCTTTGTTGCTGGCATGAAAGACGCACTCGACGGCAAGCAGCCGAAGTATACCCGCGAGGAACTGATGGCCGCTATGCAGGCCTTTGAAGCTGAAATGCAAGCCCACGCTGCGAAGGCTGGCGACAATGCCAAAGCCGAAGGCGAAAAATTCCTGGCTGCAAACGGCAAGCGCAAGGAAGTAACCACCACCGCCAGCGGCCTTCAATATGAAGTGCTGAAGGAAGGCAAGGGTGCTAAGCCTGCTGCGACGGATAAAGTGAAGGTTCATTACCACGGCACGCTGATCAGCGGCAAAGTCTTCGACAGCTCCGTCGATCGTGGTGAACCAATCGAGTTCCCTGTCCAAGGCGTCATTCGCGGCTGGGTGGAAGCTCTCCAACTGATGCCAGTGGGTTCCAAGTGGAAGCTCTTCATCCCATCCAACCTCGCTTACGGCGAGAGTGGTGCTGGCGGCGACATCGGCCCAAATGAGGCGCTGGTGTTCGAAGTCGAGCTCCTCGACATCGTGAAGTAACGCACTCCCTTTTCAAACTAACTTTCCCAACGAGGCAGACCGGCAATGGTCTGCCTCGCTGCTTTTTAGCCAGATCGATCTTTCTAACTGAGAACACTTTGCTGATCGCCTTCCACAAACCTTTTGATGTCCTCTCCCAGTTCACCCAGGAACTGCCGCAGCATCGCACCCTAGCGGAGTTTGGCTTCCCACCCGGAGTCTATCCGATCGGAAGATTGGATCGTGACTCCGAAGGTTTAATCTTGCTGAGTGATGATGCCCGGTGGACGGATCGACTGCTGAATCCCCGGCAAGCGCACCCACGCACGTATCACGCGCAGGTGGAGGGGACTGCGACGGAGGATGCTCTTCAGCCTTTGCGTGAAGGGGTAAGGCTCAAAGAATTCCGCACTCTCCCCTGCAAGGCACACGTCTTGTCTGAGGGAGAGGTGCACCACCCAGACCGTGTGCCATCGATCCGCTTCCGAAAAAACATCCCAACCACCTGGATCTCCCTGACCCTCACCGAAGGAAAGAATCGCCAAGTGCGCCGCATGACCGCAGCAGTGGGTCTGCCCACCCTGCGCCTGATCCGTGTTGCCATTGGGCAACTTCAACTCTCCGCGATCGGACTTTCCCCAGGACAGTGGCGGGAACTCAGCGCCGCAGAGCAGCAACTCGTGATCGAGCGCTAATGACCAAAACCGTCCATTTTGCCCAAAATGACCAAAAAAAGAGCCCAATTTGCACAAAACCCACGCCAAAACCTAAACCGTCAAGCAATCCTTTACTCTTGCCAGTCGGCTATGACACGGTAACATCGACAGGTTTATCACTCTCTACTCCCGCATGGAAGACAACAAAACAGCCGACAAGGAGGCACCCGCTTTGGACCTGAAGCAAATCCGCCAGATCGTGGCCCTGATGGCCGATAACAATCTCACTCATTTCAATTTTGAACGCGATGGCAGCAAGATCGAGCTGCGCCGCGGTTCAGACCTGGACGCAGCCCGCCAGCTTCTGGCCAGCCTGCCCGTCCAACAACCGATGGTGACCATGGCCGCACCCGCAGCAGCCCCCGTGGCCGCTGCTCCAGCACCAGCCGCCGCTCCCTCGGCCAGCGCCGATCCTGTCGGACCCACGGTGAATTCACCGATGGTCGGCACCTTCTACCGCTCTGCCGCCCCGGGCGAAAAGTCGTTCATTAACATCGGCGATCCAGTCGATGAAAACACCACCGTCTGCATCATTGAGGCCATGAAGGTCATGAATGAGATCAAAGCAGAAGCTCGCGGCACCATCGCCCGAGTTTTGGTGGAGGACGGTAAGCCTGTCCAGTACGGCCAACCGCTTTTTGAACTGAAGGCCTGATCTTGCGCGCAACCTGGGGCTGGATCCCAGGCGCACCTTACACCTCTATAATTCCCCAGATGTTCCGAAAAGTCCTGGTAGCAAACCGTGGCGAAATCGCCCTGCGCGTCATCCGCGCATGCAAAGAGCTGGATGTCAAAACCGTCGCCGTGTATTCCGAGGCAGATGTGGACTCTATGCACGTCCACCTCGCTGACGAAGCCATCTGCATCGGTCCCGGCCCAAGTAGCGAGAGCTACCTCAAGATGAGCCGCATCATCAGTGCGGCGGAGATCGCCAACGTCGATGCCATCCACCCAGGATACGGCTTCCTCTCTGAGAATGCTGAGTTCGCGGAGATCTGCGCGAAGTGCAAAATCAAGTTCATCGGGCCTTCCTCCCGCTGTATCACCCTGATGGGCGATAAGAATACGGCCCGCGCTACTGCCCTCGCCGCTGGGGTGCCGATCACCCCCGGTTCGGACGGTATCGTGAAGAATGAAGATGAGGCTCTCGAAGTCGCGCGCCGAC
>CAZCAL010000365.1:0-5221 GCA_964496625.1 uncultured Verrucomicrobiaceae bacterium
GATTGAACTTCCCGAAGTCCCGCCGGAGAAGGCGATGCCGACACCTGCGCCGCCCGTCGTTGTGGTGGCCGAAACGACCACGCCAGTTGCTAAGGAGTCCTCTCTCCCTGCAGAGTCGGCGATCGTGCCGTGGGCGGTGCCGCAAGCAATGTCGCGATTCAGCGCATTGAATTTTACGAAGAGTCAGCCAGCTCCGTCTGTGATCGTCAAAACACCTCTGCAGACCACTGGTCCACCAGCGACGGCGCCGAAAGTGTCATCGCCTACTCAGTCTGCACCGACGGCGAGGGTTACACCGATGCCGGTGATTGCTCGGGCAACGGCCCCCTTGGAGCCGCAGGAGCTAAAGGTAGCTGAACCGGAAAAGAAGGTCGGTCCAGTCGTGGTCACCACTCCACCTGCATCAGAAAAGATGGGTGGCGATGGAGAATTTGCACAGGACAGCCATGAAAAGGCCGCTGCGGTGGCAGCAACGACGCCAAAGCCATCCGCAACGATTTCGGTGACGCCCCCTCCCGCAGCACCGGAGGCCTCATTGCCGACCAATGTGAAAGACGTTTGGAAGGTGGTGAAGCGGGACGGGCACGACTACGTTACCGGGGGAAGCCTTCAGCGCTTCTATGGATTTGCGACGTATAAAGTCGATGGGAAGAATGTTTGGCTGCGCCGTCCTGATCTCGTTCTCAAAGCTCAATTGGGAGCCCAGGAGTTGCTGATCAATAACATTAAATTCATCCTGAGTTACCCCGTTGGCCAGGAGGGCAATGAGGCAATTTTTTCGCGGCTAGATCTCTGCAAGTTGATCGATCCAGTGTTGCGCCCGAGTTACATCGGCAATGGGGGGGACTTCGATACCGTCGTGGTAGATGCTGGTCACGGCGGCCATGATAGCGGTGCTAAAGGGGTGTATGGTTATGAAAAGGATTTTACGCTCGCTATGGCCAATGCGGTTCGCGCATCCCTGATCCAGCGTGGACTGAAGGTGGTAATGACTCGCAGCACGGACGTCTTCATTACCCTCGGTGGACGGGTGGCGATTGCGAACCAGACGCCTAACAGCATTTTTGTGAGCTTGCACTTCAATTCAGGAGATTCGAGCGCGGCCACGGGGATTGAGACATTTGCTCTTTCACCTCAGGGAAGTTCATCCACTTTCATGGGGCAGCGTAATTCTGACTATTCGCAATTTTCAGGGAACAATCAGGACGGGCCGAATATTGCGCTCGCTACCGCCGTGCATGGACAGGTGATTCACCGTTTTAAGGTGGTGGATCGAGGCATTAAGCGGGCGCGGTGGACGGTGCTGACTGGTTGCCAGCGTCCTGGGATTTTGTTCGAAGGTGGCTTTGTGACAAGCCCAACGGATTGCCGCTACATCGCTTCAGACAACTACCGGAAGGCCCTGGCCGATGTGATTGGGGATGCGGTTGTAAACTATCGCAAAGCCTTGGGGCAACAGCGGGTGCAGCGGCGGTAATTTGAGGGATCGCCTACCGGATGACTCCCCAGTGTTTGGTGAGTGGCCAGTAACAGAACAGCGCGCAACCGACGAGGTTTTGCTCGGGAACGGTGCCCCAGTAGCGGGAGTCTGAGCTGTTCGGGCTGTTGTCACCCATCGCGAAGTAGTCGTGGTCGCCAAGTTCGATGTTGTGGCTGCGACCAACGTTTGTATAGCCACGATAGCCATCGACTGGGTTTTCAAGGGTGCCTTGCGCCACTCGCTTGAACCCAGGTTCTTCTGCTTCCTTGCCATTGATGAACAGCTTTGGTTCCCGAACATCCAGCTTGTCGCCAGGAACGCCAGCGAGGCGCTTAATGTAGTGCTGAGAGCCTTCTTCTTTTGGAATGCTGGCCTCAATGTAAGAGATGTGTTTGGTCGTGAAGACAAAGACCTCACCGCGTGTCGGCGTCCGAAAATGGTAGGCGAATTTGTTCACCAGGACGTGGTCTCCCGAATACATGATGCCCCTTGCCAGGAGTTGGCCCTCTTTGATAAACGGCGTCTCGCCACTGATAACGTAGTGGGGGCGGCCGTCTGGACTCATGACCGCTGGCTGCTTATTGGCGCGCAGGCCAGTGTTTGCCTCCAGTCCAAGATTATCAATCGACGGGTCCATCAACTGACGGAGCGGAGCGCTGATGGTGATGCTGTGGCCATCTTCGAAGTGCAGTTTGCAAAACGTCCAGAGAAGGAAGTTATGCTCAGTGATAGGATCGATACGACTGAGTCTACCACTGTGGTTGGAAGTAACTTCGAAGTAGGAAGTGCCTGTGAACCATCCGGCGATGCTCTGGCCCCATGTCGGATTGACTGGGTCTTGAGAACTGGTCACATTGATGCCGTTCAAGGTCGGTTGCATCGACCCGGTTGGGATCTTAAATGGCTGTGCAATGTAGGCGCGAATGCCCAGGGCGATGACGATTGCGACGAAAAAGACTTCGACGTTGTCAGCGATGGTCGAGTGCGCTTCGTGCGGCAGTGCTTTGTTGCAGACGTCGTTGATCGTTTTTGTCAGCGCCTCCAGGCGGTCTTTGTCCCGCGCTTTCGTCGCTTCTTCAAGGCTGCGTCGAAGATTGGTGATCTCTTCCAGCTTTGAGGCAGGCAAGACATCGCGCTTGTAGTTGATGAAACGCGTTACGCCTTTGTGCAGCAGTTTGGCGTTCTTGAGATATTTGGGGGTAAAGAAGAGCATGATGTCTGGGAAAGCGAGACTGACAGTCAAACAAAGACGGGCAGGGGGCAAGCGAGATTATCCCGCAATTCAGCGCGGTGTGGACCTCAACGGGGGGGGGTGATTCGAATGGAGCGGATCCTAGCGGAGCCTGTCTGATCCGCGCCGCCGGGCGGGTCAAGCCGCAGACGGATGAAGCTTCCGGATGCTGGAAGTGGAACGCGGTACACATGATATTCCCCATCCGTTTGTACTTTGAACGCGATGGGGTGGGCACCATCGAAGTCAGCAGCGCCGTGAGGGTGAAGAAGGAGGTGTGCAACGTCTTGAGTCGTGGAGAACGCTGCGTTGATCTCAAGCTCTGGTGTTGCTTTGCTATCCCAAAGGCAAAACGGGCTGATAAACTGCGGGTCTGCATGATTCCAGTGAATCCGCCACTCGCCGTTCATCGGCCATCCCGAGTCAATGGCGTTTTCTAGATGCCAGTGCTGTCGATCATGGTGGAAATCCCATTTGAGCGGAGTTTTTGGGCGAGGTTGGCGGGCGACGTATTCGCGAATTTCTTCGGTTGTGCCAAGGATAAAGCGGGCGTGGTATTCGTACTCGATGTTGTAATCCAGGGTCTCGGTAGAAAGTGGCGCGATGTATCCAGTGGCGATAGATTTTGGATCGTTGGGACCGGGCTTGCCCGCAAATCCGCCGGTAAAATGCTGGGAGGTGGGACTCCAAACGCCAAGGCCCCAGCCCGATTCGTTGACCAGTGCTGCCCAGCCTTCCGTGGCCTGCCAAGAGATCCATGGATGGTGTGACTTGGGCTGGGTGTCGAGTTGTTCTGTCTTTGAATCCAGGAACGGTTGATCGCCGGTATAGGTGATCAATCGAAAGAAGGGTGCATTGACATAAACGGCCGGCAGTTCCTGCTGCCGTGCGGGGTATTGGGTCTTGTCGGTGCGACGATTGATCAAGCGAAAGCGGCCACAAACTGCGCTCTCATCCAAGGTTAGCCAGGCCTCGAATTCGCATTCTGCAGGGATGTTGTTGAGTGGCCA
Organism: uncultured Verrucomicrobiaceae bacterium; assembly: GCA_964496625.1. Classification (GTDB taxonomy): domain Bacteria; phylum Verrucomicrobiota; class Verrucomicrobiia; order Verrucomicrobiales; family Verrucomicrobiaceae; genus JACKQF01. The sequence goes on from CAZCAL010000365.1 coordinate 3,722, forward strand.
TTGCATCGGCTGGCAACGAAGGTGAAGGGTGCTGCCATCGTTGGTATGTTCAATGATGCGTGAGCCGTGGGCAAAGTCGTCGCCTGTCTGGATGGGGTTCCAGCCAAGGTGACGCCAGTGGTCCGCCGGACGCTGTCCCGCCTCCTCATAGGGCACGGGGCCGGAGTAGAACGACATCTGGATCTGCCGACCGAGGTCAAAGCTGTTGATGATGTTTTCTCCGTTGATGGGGGATAGCCAAGTGATCGCTCCACCCTTTTGCAAATCAATACCAAGCCGGATCTGTTGGTTTTGGATGAAGCTCATCTCCTCCGCAACTGCGCAGGGAGCAAAATGTCCCAACGCGATGGCCAGATAGAGGCAGCGTCGAATGATTGCCATGGGTTCAGGGCTTCACTGCTGCTTTGACCACGGGTGGCAAGGCGTTGGCGATGGCTTCTTGAAAGGCTTGGCGCATCGGGGATGCATCTCCGTTCTTGAGTCCGGCACGCTGGATCAGCAGGATGTAGATGACCTTTCTTTCTGGATCGATCCATCCCTGTGTCCCATGCGCGCCGCCGTGTCCATAGGTGCCTGGGCTTAGCATGGAGGTGACACCTGTGGGTTCTTTAACGATATGGAAGCCAAGCCCCATCGCCATCCCGTCGGTGAACCCTGTCTTCAGGTCGCCACTTTGAATGGTGGTCATCTCCTTGAGTGAAGCCATCGAGATGAGGCGTTTGCCGTTAGCCTGCCCACCATCGAGGAGCATCGTGTAGAGTTTCAGCAAATCTTCGGCTGTGGAAAAGAGCCCGCCAGCTGCGAGCGGCGTGCGCTTACGATTGGAGAAAGGTGGCGTTAGATACTTGATGGGTGTCGGCTCCAAGGACTTGCCATCGGAAGTTGGTTTGTAGGATGTGGCGAGCTTTTGCAGGTGTTTTTTGTCGGGCCAGAAGGTTGTTTCTTTCATCCGCAGTGGATTAAAGATTCGCGTCTGGATGAAGCGGGAATATTCCACTCCGCTGACGACTTCGATGATGCGTCCGAGAGTGTTCATGCCTGGATTGCAATAGGACCATTTGCTGCCTGGATCGAATTGCAGCGGGGTGAGTGCATACGTGATCACTGCTTCTTTCAGGGTGAGGACATCGATGGCGTCTTTATCTAGAGGCGAGCTACTGGTGAGTCCGCTAGTGTGCATCAGCAGGTCCTTGATGGTGATCGGTCGGGTGGGCCTTTTCAGAATGACGGTGTCATCCTTCTTTTCACTCAGCAGCATCTGACCGCGAAATTCCGGCAGGTATTTTTCAACTGGATCGTTGATGTCCAGCTTCTTTTCGTCCTGGAGGATCATGACGCCGAGGGAAGTGATTGGCTTTGTCATGGAGGCAATCCAAAAAAGCGCGTCTTTGGTCATAGGGTCCTTGGTCGCTAAATCACGAAAACCGACGGCTTCTTCGCTGATGACTTTACCCTGATAGGCGGCCAAGACTACCGCGCCGGAGAGTTGCCCCTCATCGA
>CAZCAL010000366.1:0-2986 GCA_964496625.1 uncultured Verrucomicrobiaceae bacterium
CCTTCAAATCCATCGCGAAAGCCTACCACCTCCCACCCGAGCTTTGTGGCCGCACCGACGACCCCGTGAATTACTGCATTGAGTCCGGGGCAATCCCCGCCGCTGTTCAAGATTCCGATTCGCATGGATGTATTGGTAGTGTCGCTGTCCGCCGCACATTCACGGCGCAAAAATGTTCCCCTTAATAATACTGTAGAAGCTGCTTCCGATCTGTAACGGGACGCCCTGCTCCCAGCCATTGGTCATAGGCTGCCCACCCCTGCGCTAGCAGTCCGCGCGCCTCTCCAAATGGGTCTGCTGAACCAAGCACGACGACCACCATCCTGTGGCGGAAGATTACGCTGCTACCGTCTGCCTGCGCATAAACGGAGGAAGGCTTCTCCGCACAAATCGCCACACACCCCCCAGAGCGAGGCGTATTTCCCGTCTTGACACCATCGATGCGGTCCACACCCAAGAGTTGGTTCGTATTGCCAATCTTTACGCTCATTTTAGCGCCACCACGATAAATCATCAGATCCCGCGAACTCTGATTCGTGTAGAAACGCATTGCCGGGCGAGACACTGCATAGAGCGTCAGTCGCGCCATGTCTGCTGCAGTAGAGTACGGCTCAGCGCGGGTATTTTCCAGACCGTGTGGATTCGTGAATCGTGTGGTAATGGCCCCCTCACGCTGTGCCAAGGCGTTCATTTGGCGGACGAACTCACCCATCGGATCCCCCTGCCGGCCGAGTCGCATCAAGTGATCGCGACCCACAAAATCAGCCAGCGTGATGGCCGCCGTATTGTCGCTGCTCATCATCGTTGCATAGATCAAATCTCGAATCGTCATTTGATCGCCTGGACGCAAATCCAGGCCAGCCACTCCAGCAATCTGCGGTGCATAGGCTGGCACAGTCGCCAGGACATTCACCCCGACCTTCGATGCATCCGCCCAATCGAGAGTCACCATCGCTGTGGCAATTTTCGCCAAGCCTCCGACTGCTCTCTTCTGGTTCCCGTTGGAGGCGACGTGCACCTTTTTGTTGTACGCATCCACCACCATCACTGCGGATTGTGATCGGGCCGCAGGAGCAACAATGGCGGCGACCCCCAGAGTGACGACCCAGGCGATGTTGGATACTTTTCGAAGAAGTGAAGATTGAATGGCACCTTGCATGGACGGCCATCTTAACCGCCCCCTCCCTGGTCGCAACCTCCATGTTCAAAACCATCGCAGTTGACGTTGTGCTAGTCCCTTGCCATATCCCAATGCATGTCCACAGCCGACCTGATCCAACGCTACTACGACACATTCAATGGCGGAGACCGCGAAGCACTTCTTGACCTCCTCGCTGACGATGTCGCCCATGATATCAATCAAGGTGACACCGAGGAGGGCAAAGCTGCCTTTCGTGCCTTCCTGAAAAAAATGGATCATAGCTATGCTGAGCAAGTCCAAGACCTCGTAATCATGACCTCAAACTGTGGCACCCACGCCGCAGCTGAATTCTATATCCAAGGCACCTATCTCAAAACCGACGAAGGACTCCCCCCCGCCACTGGCCAGACCTACCGACTCCGCGTTGGGGCGTTCTTCGATGTCAGAGATGGCCTGATTTTTCGCGTCACCAACTACTACAATCTAAACAAGTGGCTACGGATGGTGGGCGGAGAAGAGTAGGCGTCGTCGTCAGATCACGCGACTCCACCACTTTCGCCTTGAATCCACCGCCAAGTCGGTGGACTCGATCTGCGCAACAATTTTCTCCCCCAACGCGTTACCTTTTCCAATGATGATTTCACGTTCAATCCTTCTCGCCGCCATCCTGCTCGGCCCCAGCATCGCCCGCTCCCAAAATGTCTGGATCGAAGCTGAAAGCTTTGACGATCGTGGAGGATGGATGCTCGACACCCAGTTCATTGGCATCATGGGTTCCCCCTATCTGCTCGCCCACGGCATGGGACGCCCCGTCAAGGATGCCACCACCTCCGCCACCTTGCCTGCGGCCGGAAAGTACCATGTTTGGGTGCGCACCAAAAACTGGGTCGGTCCCTGGGATGCCCCCGGCGCACCTGGGCGTTTCCAAGTTTCCGTTGGCGATACACGTTTGGATCACGACTTTGGTGCGACCGGCAAAGATTGGCTTTGGGAAAAAGGCGGCTCCGTAAATCTCGACACCACGACGGTTAAACTCACGCTGCACGACCTCACCGGCTTCGATGGCCGTGTTGATGCCATCCTATTGTCCGCAGATGAAGGATTCACCCCGCCAGAAGATCTCGCCAGCACCACAGCCCTGCGCCGCAAGTTGCTACAGTTGCCAGATGAAGCACCTGAAACCGCCGAATACGATCTCGTGGTCGTCGGAGGTGGTTATGCAGGCCTTGCCGCCGCCATCTCCGCTGCCCGCCAGGGCCTAAAGACAGCGCTCGTCCAGGATCGTCCGGTACTCGGCGGCAACGGCAGCAGCGAAGTTCAAGTTTGGGCTCAAGGTGGAACCCGCCGCGGCTTGTATCCCCATCTTGGCGAGATCGTCGAGGAATTCGCAGATCGAGCCAGCAACAGCCCCGCCGCAGATCCCGCAGAATTTAACGACGCCCTCAAGGAGCAGACCGCTCGCGCTGAGAAGAACCTGGATCTTTTCCTGAATACCGCCGTCTATGGCGTGACGATGGACCCGACCAATAAGAGCATCCTCCGCTCCGTCACTGGCCTCGATACACGGACAGGAAAAGAGACCCGCTATCGCAGCAAACTCTTCACCGACTGCACTGGACACGGTACGGTTGGAGCATTGGCAGGAGCCAGTTTTTTGATGGAAGAAAAGGGCCGCATGGGCATGAGCAATATGTGGGTCCTGAAGAAGACCGAGAAGCCAATGGAATGGCCCGAAACGCCCTGGGCACTCGACTTGAAGCCTGAAGACTTCCCCGCCCCCAAGGTAATGGAACCCTACGGCGTGAAGAATAAAGGAAACCTCACTGGCTTCGACCCCGGCTACAC
>CAZCAL010000366.1:2996-5202 GCA_964496625.1 uncultured Verrucomicrobiaceae bacterium
GGCTACACACCTGTTGCCAATGCTGAGGACTTCCTTCACGGCGAGTGGTTCTGGGAGAGCGGCTTTGACCAAGACCCGATCAACGGCCTGGAACTCATCCGTGACTGGAACTTTCGCGCCGTCTATGGCGCGGTCAGTTCCCTTAAAAAGAACGATCCTGCCAAATACGGCAACTACGACATGCAGTGGCTCGCTTATATTGGTGGCCCACGCGAGTCACGACGCCTGATCGGCGATTTCATTCTGCCTGGCGAAGACATGGTGAACGGCGTCATCCAGCCAGATGCTTGCGTGCCCACGACCTGGGACCAAGATTTGCACTATCCGAAGGAGCAATACTCCGTCGCGAACCCAACGAATCCATTCATTTCGCGCGCCCAATTTGGCAAGCACACCGACCGCAAGAGCGGCTACCCCGTCCCCTATCGTTGCCTTTACTCCAAAGACATCACCAACCTCTTTATGGCTGGCCGCAATATCAGTGTAGACCGCTTTGCGCTCGGCAGCATCCGCGTCATGCGCACCTGCGGCATGTTTGGTGAAGTCGTCGGCAAGGCCGCATGGGTCTGCGTCCGACACCACACCACTCCCCGCGGAGTGTATGAACAATACCTCGATATCCTCAAGGACCTCATGTCTAAGCCTGGAGCCATGCGCCGCGATTCTCTAGAAAGCGACCTTTACCTCCCCGCAAACGCCAAAAAACTGCCTGAAATCGTCAGCGACACCATTGATCCCGCCAAACTGGAAGGCATCGTGATCGACGACGAAGATGCTGAACTCACCGGCAACTGGGCCCATGGCGAAGGCCTGAAGCCATTCGTCGGCCACTATTACAGCTATACCGGCCAAGCAGGTGCCAGCGCCCGCTTTTCCTTCGCAGTCAAAGAGACTGGCAAATACGACGTCGTCGTCTTTTGGCAACCCCACGCCAATCGTGCAAAAACCGCTCCCGTTACCGTATTGACTGGGGAAGGCGAAAAGACCTTCACCTTAAATCAGACCAAATCCACAGGGACACCTAACGGCTCCCACAAGCTCGGCACATTCAACTTCACCGCAGGCAGCGAAGCCGCCGTGATTTTCCGCACAGCCGGCTCACAGGGCAACGTCCACATCGACGCCGTTCAGATCGTGCCAGCCAAGTAAACCCGAACTCCAGCAGACTAAACAGGACCGGCGACGGTTGCTCGTACCCAGGAGGTTTCGCCGCACCATTGCTGTACTTTTGGCACGAGCGCTGTGGCATCGGATCCGTGGCGAGTGATCGCAAAAACGGTCGAGCCTGAGCCAGACATCAGCGCGGCAACGACCTCAGACTGTTCTAGCAACCAGCCCTTCAAGGCAGCAAGGAATAGGTGCGTTTCAAAAACCGGACGCTCTAGATCATTCACCATGACACCCCAGGGGCAAACTTGCGGCACGATCATTGCGCCCTTGATTTCGCTTGAACCCGCCCAATGGCGATAGGCCCAGGGCGTCGAGATTGGAAATGGCGGCTTAACTAATACCAGAGGCAGACGCCAAGGGAAGTCCACAGCGGCGACTTTTTCACCCCTTCCAGTTCCATCTGCGGCCATTGAATCGAGCACAAAGAAGGCAACATCAGCGCCCAACTCTCCGCCCATTTCGACGAGCGTCTCCTGCGAAAGAGGGTACCCACAAAGTTGGTTTACCCCCCGCAGAACCGCTGCCGCATTGCTACTCCCACCACCCAGCCCCGCACCAGCCGGAATCTTTTTCTCCAGATGGATCCGCCACGCACCAGAGATGCCTGACATTGCCTCAAAGCTCCGTAAAGCGCGCGTCGCCAGATTGGACTCATCTACAGGCACCCCTGGATCCGAGCATGTCAGTTCAAGCCGTGGAGCCCCATCAAGTTTTTCGATGGTTACCGTGTCACCCAGAGCCAATCGGCACATTCTTGTGCTCACCTCATGAAACCCGTCTTCCCGCCTGCCAAGCACTCGCAGCCAGAGATTAATCTTTGCCGGGGAATCCAGTATCAGTGTCGTCATGTGCTGATCAGTTAGGCAAGGCCCGTGCCAATGCCAAGCAGGAATGCTTTAGAGCCTCCCCAAAAGTGCCAACATTCTTCCAGTTCGACCCTTTTCCGTGCGGTAGGAGTAAAAACTCTGCAACTCGCGTGACGTGCAGATCCCCTCATCCCAGAGGTGTTCAGGGCGCACCCCTAGTTCGAGCGCTT
>CAZCAL010000367.1:0-4931 GCA_964496625.1 uncultured Verrucomicrobiaceae bacterium
GCGATCCTCTTCGGTCTCGGCAGCGGTCTCGTGAAGGGTTTCGCCGTGACGCTGACAATCGGTATTCTCTCCTCGCTGTTCGGTGCGTTGATCGTGACGCGCGTCATCTTCCATTGGTTCGTTGACAATGGCTACATGACCACCCTGAAGGCGTCTGAGATCATCCCGTACAAAGTGTTTGATGTCCTCGCCAAAGCGCGTGGTTTTATCATCGCCTCCCTGGTGTTGACGGTCATCTCATTTGGCATCTTCGCCGTTAAAGGCAAGGAATCGCTTGGCATCGACTTCCGCGGTGGTGCCATCTGCCGACTTCAGCTCGCCGCAGGCGCTGATGTTACCGAAGCTGAAATCGGTGACGCGCTCAAGGGGCTGACGATGAAGCTCAAAGTGGACGGCAAAGAGCAGACTGCTCCAATCGGCTCCTATTACATTCAGAAGAAGTCTTCCCCGAATGGTCCCATTGTTTCCATCCGCAGCGAATTTGAAGCAGGTCCTGTTATTGAAGGCGCTGTGAAGGCCAAGATCGGTGCGGACCGGCTGAAGGGCACCGACGTTGAGCGTGTTGGCTCCATCGTTGGTGATGAGTTGGCCAAGCAATCAGCGATTGCGCTCATGCTCGCTCTCGTAGCCATCTTTGTCTACCTAGCGCTGCGATTTGAATTCGCCTTCGCCTTGGGAGCCAGCTTAGCACTCTTCCATGACGTCCTCATCGTTCCCGGTCTCTGCGTTCTCTTTGGGCAGCAACTATCCGTGATCCACGTCGGTGCCTTGCTGGCAATCGCTGGTTACTCAATCAACGACACCATCATCGTCTTTGACCGTATTCGTGAAGTGATCAAGAGCCGCAGCGGTAGTATCCGGGAAATGATGAACGAGGCTATTTCGCTGACACTCAGCCGCACCTTGCTCACCTCCATGACCACGCTGGCCCCCATGGTGGTGCTCCTGTTCTTCGGAAATCCAGCCATGCTCGAGTTCGCGCTTCCAATCGCCATTGGTGTTCTGCTTGGGACCTACTCCTCCATCTTCATCGCATCCCCGCTGGTGTTGTGGTGGTCGAAGCGTTCAGGTCAGAGCCTCCGCCGTGCGGTTCTGGATTCCGTGCAGCAAAACCAAGTGCAAACCAGCGAAGTTTAATCTTGGCCGAGTTCAAAAAAGTTTTCAGAAAGCAACTAAAATTGCTGAAAATTACAGATTGTCCCCACAATTTTGAACTTAACACTTGCCGTGTTTCAATAGTAGAGTAAAGTCGACGCCTCACTCCATCCAAATAAACCAAATGAAATCAATTGTTACCCTCCTCTCCATCGTAGGCCTCGCAGGTTCCGTCCTCGCTGGCCCTGTTTCCTCCAAGAGCCCTAAAGCCCCAGTGATGCCACCTCAGGCTCCTGTCGGTTGCGATTGCTTCGGCCCTGGCCTTAGCGTCGGTGTGTTCGGTGGCGCCATCCTCAACAACGAAGACGCTCTCGGCGGCGGCGTTCTTGCTGAATATGCCATCAACCGCAACATCGCGATCCAAGGTTCCTATGGCCTCTACGCTACGGACAAGGAACACCACAACTTTGACGCTGCTCTTGTCCTTCGCGCTCCGATCGACAGCATCTGCGTTGCTCCTTACATCCTTGCTGGTGGCGGTTACAGCACCAACAGCTCTAGCGCTGGACATTGGATGCTCGGTGGTGGCCTTGAGGCTCGCCTCTCCTCCTCCAACTGCCTTGGCATCTTCGCTGACGGTGCATACTACTTCACCGGCGACGACGCTGTCGAAGACTACACCATCGTGCGTCTCGGCCTGAAGTTCCCATTCTGATTCAACTGAGTTAGAATCAACATTAAATTCTCGGAAGGGAGCGGGCAACCGCTCCCTTCTTGCGTTTTGCAGGGCGCAAAGCGAATTGTAGCTGGCCTCTGAGGAGCCCGGAGCGCGTGAAACCGCCAATGAAACCTGCCGCAGCCACCGCGATTCATCTGCGCTCTCAGTCACACCGGGGTCACAGACCACCGGCTACAGACGCGGCTCGCCGGATGAAGCTGTACCTGGCTTCTGAGAGGCCGGAGCGCGTGAACCGCCGCAGACGCCCGGCTACAGAGGCGCGTCACCAGGGGGAGTTGTAGCTGGCCTCTATGAGGCCGGAGCCACTGAACAGCCGTTGAGATCCCAGAAGCAAAGGCGATTCATCTGCGTTCTCAGTCACACCGGGATCACAGACCACCGGCTACAGACTCCCAGGGTGCGAAGCGCAGAGAAAACTTGCCTTACTTCCTTCGCAGAATCCGCACCCGATGCGATTCGCTATCGCCAATGTACACTGCGCCATCTGCATCGACAAAAATGCCGTGGAGACGCGCCATCTTGCACTTCAATGGATCCCCATCAGGTCCGTCACCTTTTTCTCCAGTGCCTGCGATCAGTAGGAGCTTGCCGGTCTTTGCCTCCACCATGCGCACGCTGTGGCTCTCAGTGTCAGCGAGCCACGCGTTGCCTTCGGCATCGATGGCCACGCCCTTTGGCCCACTGAGGGTTGCCTCCAGAGCTGGGCCACCATTGCCGCCGAAGCCTTTGGCACCCGTGCCTGCGATGTGATGGATCTTTCCTTCCTTGAGATCAAACTTTAGCACCTGATTTCCTTCACGCGTCACCAGCCAAAGATTGCCGTCCTTATCAAAATCGATGGAGCGTGGTCCCTTCAGTGGAGTTCCCTCAATCGGTGCCCCATCAGGGGTCGCCCCAGGTTTGCCGGTGCCTGCAAAGGTGCTGATCGTCCCTTTCGCCATGTCCACTTTGCGGATCACGTTGTTCCCAATATCGCAGATGTAAAGGCTGCCATCAGGCCCAAACTGGATGCTGTGGGGCTGCTTGAGTTGCGCCTTGCCAGCAGGCCCACCGTCGCCGCTGTAACCAGGTTGTCCGGTGCCTGCGAAGGTGGTGATGACTCCCGTCTTGGCATCGACACGACGGATCGCATGATTGGTCATGTCCGCGATGAAGTAGTTCCCGTCCTTATCGAAGCGAATCTCGTGCGGCAGATTAAAGGTCGCCTCAAGAGCGGGTCCACCGTCGCCACTGTAGCCCTTTGTCCCACAACCAGCCATCGTGCTGATCGTGCCGTCAGGAGCCACACGACGGATGCGCTGCCCTGTGTATTCACAGAACCACATCGCGCCATCGGGACCCCGCACCAAACCAAAAGGATTATCGATCTGTGCCGCTGTCGCCTGTCCGCCATCGCCTCCGTAGCCTTTCTTGCCAGTGCCAGCAAAGGTGGAGATGGTCCATTCTTCCGCATGAAGAGCGGTGAGCGACAAAGCGCCCAGCGCCAAAAGGTTGGTGATCATTCGCATAGTGCCCAAATCATAGAGGGGTTGCGCGCCTCCGCCAGTGCCACGGCAAATTTTGTTCGCGATTCCTGTGTTCCCGCCTTGACCAGCGGGTCGTTCTCAAGAACACACAGTCTATGGAACTCGATCTCACTGGCGACCTTCGCGACGATGCCTACCGAATTTTGGCTGGACTCGTCACCCCACGGCCCATTGCCCTGACCACCACCGTGGACCCAGAGGGCAGGGTGAATGCGGCCCCGTTCAGTTTCTTCAATGTCCTTGGCGACAGCCCGCCGATCGTCGGGCTGTGCCCAGGGGATCGCGAGCCCGGTGTGCCAAAGGACACCGCGCGGAACATTCGCCTGACCCATGAGTTTGTGGTGAACCTCGTGGACGAAGGCATCGCGGAACAGATGAACCTCTGCGCTGCCTCACTGCCTGCGGGAGAAAGTGAACTGGCCCACGCAGGGCTCACCGCGCTGCCCTCCACCAGCGTCAAGCCGCCGCGCATTGCGGAGTCTCCCGTTAGCCTGGAGTGCAAAAGCTGGGGCATCCTCGAGATTGGCGATAACCGCCTTATCATTGGCGAGGTCCTGCGTATCCATGTGCGGGACGGCATTCTTGATCCAGAAACCTGGCTGGTAAACAGCGCCGCCTACAGCCCCATCGGCCGGATGCAGTCGCCGCATTGGTATTGCCGTACCCGGGATCTGTTTGAAATGAAGCGTCCGAGCTGAGCCGCCGCCTCAAGCCAAAATCGGCTTGATCACCTTCGCGCCTTCGACACCGCTCAGCCTTGCATCAAGGCCTTGGAACTTGAAGGTGAAGGCTTGGTCATTGATGCCTAGCTGATGCAGCATCGTGGCGTGCAGGTCGTGGACGGTGGTGACGTTGTCCACAGCGGCGTAGCCGAGGTCGTCCGTGGCTCCGTGCACCATGCCACCGCGGATTCCGCCGCCAGCTAGCCACACTGACATGGCTTTGTTGTGGTGATCCCGCCCGCTACCGCCCTGCGACATTGGAGTGCGGCCAAATTCTCCCGCCCAGACGATGAGCGTGTCCTCCAGCATCCCGCGCTGTTTCAGATCCGTGATCAACGCCATGCACGCGCGATCAATCTCTTGCGCCTTGAGGGCGATGCCCTCCTTCACGCCGCCGTGGTGATCCCAGTCCTTATGATAGAGCTGGATGAAGCGCACGCCGCGCTCCGCCAATCGCCGTGCCAGCAGGCAGTTCGAGGCAAAGGACCCATCGCCGGGCTGGCAGCCGTAAAGCTCCATCGTTTTCGCGCCCTCGCCCTTCACATCCATCAGATCGGGCACGCTGGCCTGCATCTTAAAGGCCATTTCATACTGCACGATGCGGGTGGCGATTTCTGGATCATCCACGATGCTGTTGTGCTGCCGATTCAGCGAATTGATGGCAGCGATGTCTGCCTGCTGTTGGGCGCGATTTACGCCCTCAGGATTCGTCAGATAGAGAACAGGGTCCCCCTGACCGCGAAGATGCACGCCTTGGTATTTGGATGGCAAAAAGCCGCTGTTCCATTGGCGGGCGGCGATGGGCTGGTTTTGGCCGCCCTTTCCCAGGGAGGTCAGCACGACAAAGCC
>CAZCAL010000367.1:4941-5153 GCA_964496625.1 uncultured Verrucomicrobiaceae bacterium
GTCCTCAGAATCGCTCCCCAGGCCATACGTCACCCAGGCACCCATGCTCGGGCGTCCGGCGATCTGCGAGCCGGTGTTCATGAACATGTGAGCCGGATCGTGGTTGATCGCGTCCGTCGTCATGGAGCGGATCAGGCAAACATCGTCGATGACGGAACCGATCTGGGGAAAGAGGGAGCAGATCTCGATGTTGTTCTTCCCGAACTTCGTAA
>CAZCAL010000368.1:0-5143 GCA_964496625.1 uncultured Verrucomicrobiaceae bacterium
TGATCCTTGTCAATGTCTGCGGCCAAGATGTAGCGCAGCAAAAACTCAAACAAGGAGCCGGGAATCTGGCTGATGAGGGACTCATCCCAGACGGCGTCGTTGAGCAGTTGGTCAATACGTTCCGCCTTCAACACACGCAAAATGAGCACTCCAGCGGGCGTGCCAGGCAGCGCTTGAAAAGGCATCTCCGCCAGTTGCATCAAGCCGAAGGTGAAGTCGGGAATGAAGGGACGCAGCAGCTCTGCCTCTTCTTCGGGCAGATCCAGGAGGCTGGAGAATTGCTGCGCAACCTCCCAGCGACTGGCGTTCTGCGCTAAGACAAACGAGAGAATGACGGGCAACCGTTCGCCAGGATGTTCTTTGAGGAAGGCCTCCCAAATGCGGGTTTTGTAGATCAAGAGCCGCAGTGGCATCAGTGGGTCTGGACTCGATTGGTGCTCGAAGAGCACGTGGAATCTACAGGGCTTGCCAGAGAAGGTGGTAGCGAAAAGCAGATCCGTCTGAGTCTTGCGGAACTTCGAGTCGATGAAGGAGCCATTTTGAAGGACCAATGCCGACCAATCGATGCGTGCAGCGATTGCGGCAGGAACCTGAGTCCTAAGAAAGGCAGCCGCATTGACTGGATCGCTAAACCCTTGAACAAAGAGCTTGTCGTGCGGTTGATGGAGATCGTCGTCTTCGGGCATGGACTCGGTAAAGAAGTGGCAGAATGCGGCTGAAGTGACAAGCCCAAAACCCCGCGAGAGGAGAGAAGATGACGGGCAAAGCAAGACGGTGCGCTTTCCCCACAGGTCGTAATCGTACCGCGCTGTCGGCGTGGCTGTGGTGGGATTGCCGCTGGTGCCGTCCAGTAACAGCACCTCCCGGATGCTGCCCAGGTGATCGGTCGTGTAAACGTAGCGCTTCCTACCATCGCCAGCAGCGTCTTGATTGAAGTGTGCTGGTCGGTGCAAAGGCTGCACTTCGGGAGCGCTAGTTCCGGTCGTTAGCATCTCCGTCCGCGTTGATTTGTCCACAAGTCGCTGCTTCATCGGCCAGCAATCGCCTTCTAGCCAGTGTCGGCGAAATAATACTCACCAAGTAAAAATACGACCATCGGCCCCATCACCCGTACTGGTGAATAAAGCAGCGTCATGAGCATCGCCACGCTGGGTGTGATAAAGCATGTGAACCCGTGGTTAATGATCGAAAGGACCACTGGCGGCTTGTATTGGCGCAACAGTACTCCGTGACGTTGCTCGATGGTCAACAACACCATTGAAGCTGCAATCCATAGCGCCGCCCAGGCAAATACAAACAGGTGGGTGTCTCTGGGGAACTGGAATGACAAAGCCAACACGGAGTTCGAAACGACTAGGTGCATCGTCCAAAGCCATGGAAGTCGATCTCGTGTTTTCATCGTATGTTGACGCAATGGCTTGGTGCCAAAAGCCTTATCTCCCGAAAATTGCTGCACTGAGCAAGGCCACTTTATTATTGCAGAATGCTATTCCAAAAGCGGAAGGTGGGTTGGCGAAGACGACTCATGGCAGGCTGAGAATGCTATCTGCCAACGCGAGCCGCAAGTTTGAAAACTGGCATTCCCCAGATGGAAAGCTGCACCGCCAGAACACAGCTCCGTATTGGAGCGGGGTGCCTATTGCGAATCGTCAATTTTTACTTTGTCGGACATCTTTACCCTGGGCGGGAGCGGGTGGAGCACATCAGCGGCTGACAACGGCGCGGAGCTGGTGGGCTGCGCGAGCCACTGACGTCAGTAATCAAGACCGTTCGCTTTGTATCTAGCGTGCGCCTCGGATAACACTGCTATCATCAAAATTTCCTCGGATTCCCAAGCTCGTATTAGCCGATAATCCCAGCCTGAAACAGTGCGCTCGAAGCTCGTTGCAACTCGCTGAGGTGTCGGATAATCGAAGCCGGGCGCAAGCTCTGCAATAGACCGAGGGATATTCGTCTTCTGCCAGCCTACAACCTTGAAGTGCTTGGCAAACAAAGCAGCGCTGACTTGGCATTGGAAGCGGACTTCAATAAGTCTCTTTGGTGGATCAAAGAAGGGTTGTGGGGCCTCATTTCCAATCGAGAATGGTATGGGTGAGCCAAACGCACTCTCAAGCCCGACTGCAACCACATTGTTAGAGTCACCATCAGAGCCAAAGGAGTCTGGCTTGCCTGATCTTTGGTCGCTCTGGGTTTCGCATCCTGCGCAAAGGCAGAAGAACATCGGCACACAACGAAGGAATGATTTCATAGCGAGCTACTTCTTTTTGGATGTTCGGTTCTCAATCAGGTCCATTGCCTCATTGGCTTTTGAAAAGTTCGCAGGCCGACCTGGATCGAGCGACATTGTATCTTTGCCATTGGGCGACGGATCGTATGTGCTGCCGGTTTTCTTCATGTGATCAGCAAGGCCAAATTGGCTGTTTGCCAACGACTCAAAAGCATTTGTTTCACTGCGTCCAACCAACCCTTGTCTGAATGGAGATGCCAACCCTTGCCGATTCTCTTCTGCCTGAGTCAACGCGAGGTTTTTTATCGCGTTGAGCTTAGCCGAGTTCACTTTCGTTCCATTCGCCTTCGACAAGGCGTCGGCCAGATTATCAACGTAAGAATTAAAGAGTTCCGGGCGGGCCGATATGAGGTCTGGCAGATGTCCAGCGCCTGCATGACCAAGCGGACGGCCAAACACTGCATCTTGGCTTGTCGAACGATCATTTTGGATTGGAACACCCCGCGTATAGGTGTGGGCAAACGAGTCACCAAATGCATGAATAGCCAAGCCTCGCTGTTCAGCAGACAACCCTTTTGAGGAAACCAAACCTTTTAGCTGAGCTCGTCTTTCAGCAACGGCACCCTTGCCTTTTCCTCCAGTCAGGCTGTGAAGATGCTGCTGATTTCGGGCGAGTTGCTTATCCCCACGAAGGATTTTAGCGCCGGTTTTGAATACACTCTCGAAAGCTGTCAGTTCAGGGGTTTCGTCAGGCATCTGCGAGTGATAAGCAAGGTTGTAAGCATCAGATCGCGAGCATCCGGAGGCCACTGCTACCATGTACGTCGTGTAGTAGTGACCAGCCTCCTGATACAACCCGTGCGGATCGAACATCATCCAAGGGTTCTGCTTCACATAGGCATACAGGTTTGGGCCATCCACAAACCCCGCTGGATCACGGCTCAACCACGTTCCTGTCTCCAGATCCCGATACCGGAACCCTTCGTTCAGCAGCCCCGTGGGGTCTTCCTCCTTGCAGTTGGCGCGCTGCCGGTCTGGGTTTGTCCCCGTCTCCACAGGGCGCTGCCCAAAGGCTTCGTAGCTGGCTGTCCAGGTGATTTGTCCCTGACCATCGCTCTGCGCCACGATGTCCCCACGCCCGTTGCTCACGTTGTAGCGCGGTGTCGCCGTCACGGACCCAGGCGCGACCCGCAGGCTGGCCACTAGCCCTCCCACGCCACCGCCCAGATCTGGCCCCCGCACGTAGCTGACGCTTGGCCGTGAGGCATCCATCCGCGTCTGCTCTGGGCTGAACCCCTCATACTCCGCCACGCTCAACCCACCGCTGAACACCACCACCGTGAAATGCCCCTCCTGGAACCCAGCCCCCGCTGGATCGCCGCTGCCTTCCACGATCCCAATTCGCCTTGTCCGGTAGTCGTAATCGTAGCGCCAGCCCTGGCCATCCTTCGCCACGGCGTTGAGCCGGTTTTCCTCGTCCCAATGGTAAGCGGCTGTCACTGTGCCTCCCACGCTCCGCGAGACGCGGTTCCCCCGCTCATCATAGCCAAAGCTCACCGTCTCCACCCCAGCGGTCTGGCCGTCACCGTCCAACGTCGTTTTGGTGAACCCGGTCAGTTGGTTCAGGCTATTGTGACTGTAAACCCAGCTAGCACCTTCCCAGAGGCGCGACTCCGTCTTCCCAGTGCGGTTATTCCCCGCATCATAGGTGTAGCTGGTGGTGATGTTTTGGCTGACGTCTGCGGCGTCAGACCCAGCACTCCACCGCATCCCACCCGTCGATGCGTTAGCTTGGGAAAAAACCAGCGCCACCAGACAGATCCACCCAATCCAAAAGCGGAAGGTGGGTTGGCGAAGACGACTCATGGCAGGCTGAGAATGCTATCTGCAAACGCGAGCCGCAAGTTTGAAAACTGGCATTCCCCAGATGGAAGGCTGCACCGCCAGAACACAGCCCCGTATTGGAGCGCGGTGCCTATTGCGAATCGTCAATTTTTACTTTGCCGGACGGATTTTCCGACACTGTTGGCTCTTTGCTTCGGTCATTTATGCAATCACCTTGATTTGATAGCAACGTCATGACGAAACCGGCTAATATCGACTTCATCCACAAATAAAATGGTATTACCCTCAATCAAGACCTGAACTTCCCAAATTCGCGCAAACTCGGATAGAACTTCACGGACGGTACCACCTTTGTTGGGAATCGCTAAGGAACTTGCTCTAGCAGTACCAACCAATGCGCGAAGTTCCTTTGCTATACCTCTGCCATTGGCAATTTCCATGTCCGCCAGTTTTCGTTGGAAGATTTCTTCCACGGCAAAACAAGATGAACTGAAGTCCTGCTCCTCTATCTGAAAGCTGGCGAATCGAGCTGAATCCAAGATGGTTGCCAGCGTAGGATTTTGGTGTTGGCTACTCCCGCAATTATTGAAGCAGAAAGAGACAACAAACGCGAGTATTAGACGTGCGGCTGGGCATGATTTTTTCATACTATGGTTTGGCTGATGACTCGGAGTTGCTATGAGGCGCTTTTTCCGCTGGCTCAACGTTCACTGGTTTACTTTGTCGGACATCTTTATTTTGCGACCCGCACTCGACACGGTTGGTTCGTCACCAGCGCGGAGCTGCGGCGTTACGGAAAGCCGCACTGTCTTTGGGTGGCAGGGGCGGGAGCGGGAGGAGCATCCCTGCGGTTGGCAACGGTGCGGAGCCGCGAGCTTGGCGATGCGCTGGAGTCTTGGAGAGGGAGTTGGACGACGCGAAGAGCTACGGCAGTAAAGCGACTCTGTGTTCAAATCGAGACACGTCCGAAGGATCAATCATCATGATTGTGTCACCGTCCACCAACACGCCGAATTGCCACTTTGCAGCGCACCGATTGAGCACGTCGCGAACCGACGCAGGGCCGACGAT
>CAZCAL010000369.1:0-3066 GCA_964496625.1 uncultured Verrucomicrobiaceae bacterium
CTTCAGCGCTTTTCCCAAGCGGAACCTCCACTCCGTAACGCACTCCTTCCCGCGACGCGATTTTGAAAACTCTGCCCAACCCAAACGCAAAGCGCGAGACAAACGCCGCCACTTCCGTCGCCAGTCCACCTCGATCCCCTTCCCTCACATAAACCTCTCGCAGCGGCTTACGCACCAGAGGCCTCCCCATGCGACGTTCCCACTCGCCAGCAGAATTCAAGATTTGACGTTCCATTGCCTCCAGGCCAAACAAGGCTTTTACATCAGGGCTGCCCGCCACTGAGACATGCCCCGGTGGAGCCTCGCCCTCCAACCCCAAAGGGGGTGGGACTTTGGCAAAGAGTCGCTCAGCAAAACGTTCTGCCGCCTCGAAGGGACACTCATTCGTCAACGCTGCATGCTTCATCACCCGCAAGAAAAGCGGCCACGCCAGGACACTCGCACGCGATAGCCGCGCTGCACGCGCATCCATCAGCGATGGACTTTGCTTGGTGGTGATCACCCAACCTTTTTCATCCAGTCCACGCCGACCCGCACGCCCATACATTTGCAGAAGTTCATCGGAGGAAAGTCGATGCTCAGACCGTCCATCGTGGAAGGTCATCGCCGCCACATGCACGCTGCGCACACTGAAGTTAATGCCAGCCGCCAAACCCATCGTCGCCGCGATCACGCGCAGTTGGCCGGCTTTTGCCAGAGGCTCGATGACACCCGCACGGGCAGCATACGAAAGCCCGCTGTGGTGAAAGGCCACGCGTTTCTCCAGCAGGTTGCACAGCTCCTTGCCACAGACAGCGCGCTGTTCATGCGTCAGTTCCAGGGGTTCACCAGGTGGTAAATCGGCAGCGAGCCTCCGCGCGATCGATTCTGCATCACGACGACGTGGTGAAAAAATGAGCAGTGGCGCGAGATCCGCCAGAAGTGCCGCGGCAACAAACTTTGGCCAATAGTTATCAAACTGCCGTCCCATCCTCTGCGGCAAAGTCTCAAACGGGGCCTCCTCAAGCGGCACTGGTCTTTCTTTGGTCTCCACGACCTGCGCAGGCCGCCCCAAACGCCGCAGCCATTGGGCGACGTCTTCAGGATTCGCCACGGAGCCGCTCAGCAGCAGCAATCTCGTCTCCTCGCCAGCCAGTGCGATGGCCCCTTCATAGTGGCTCCCGCGTGCCACATCGGCAATCATTTGATATTCATCAATGACCAGCAGCGCCGGACCTTCCCCTCGGACGAGGCGCTCCAGCTGCGTCTCCAGCGTCGCCACTACCACCGGCGCATCTACATTCTCCGACACGTCACCGGTCGCAATTCCGACGTTCCACTTCGCGTCCTTCCATTCCGCATACTTATCATTCGCAAGGGCACGAGTCGGCACCGTATAGACCGCTTGGCCCTTGAAATGACCTGACTGATGCAGCAACTCAAAGATGTAGGTTTTGCCCGCACCCGTTGGTGCACTGACGACCACATCGGAACCCTCACGCAATAGATTCACGGCCTGATGCTGCCATACATCAGGGAGTTTGAGTTGGTTCAGAGAAGGAAGCATGGCAGGCATGGACACGGCCTCTATAAGCACGCGGTTAGTGGTGGACAATCGGGAACGCTCAGCCAACCTTAAAGAGACCCACTTTTATTTACCATGAGCACCTTTTCCGCACGCCTGACCGAAGACATGAAAAACGCCATGAAGGCGAAGGACACCGTCGCCCTGAATGTGACGCGCAACCTTAAGTCCGCGATCAAATACGCTGCCATCGAAAAGGGGGGCGCTGACGGTGAACTCGACGACACGGAAGCCATCGCCGTGGTGCGCAAGGAGATGAAGAAACTCCAGGATTCTCTCGCTGGATTTGAGCAGGCAGGCCGAAGCGATAGCGCCGATGCTATCAAAACCGAAATCGCCGCGCTCGAAAAATATCTACCCGCAGGCATGAGCGCTGATGAACTCACCGCGCTCGTGGAGGCCGTCATCGCTGAAACCGGTGCCACTTCCAAAAAGGAGATGGGAGCCGTCATGAAGACCCTCCAGGAACGCGCCGCTGGTCGCGCCGATAATCGCGCCCTGTCCGCTGAAGTCGCCAAACGGTTGCCGTGAACGCTAACCGCCCAGCGACCGATGACGCATCCAAGCGCATCGCGCTACGCGTGGGACTGTTGCTCGCCGCAGTGCTGCTGGGGCTAGCGCTCTTTTTCCAGCAGTACTCATCAAAGCCGCAAGGGATCGGACTCAGCAGACTCCTCCATGAGGAAGAACTGTGGCGTACCGAGCAGCGCCGCATCGGGCGCAGCATCAATGAGGTGGATCTCTGGGAGGTGCAGGAGGAGGTCGCCTGGCGCAGCGAGATCTCGCGCGAAGGGGTGAAAGGCCTCGTTCGTCGCGCTGCGAATGCCCGCGATCAAGCCTTCCGTGCCGAAGGTCTTTTGCTCGGCGGGACCTTAGAACCCTCAGCCGCGCTAAATCTGCGGCTCGCCACACAAGCGCCAAATCCCTTCAACGCCGAAGAAATCGCCCAGCTTTATCGTCGCGCGGCAGACGCAGAGTGGCGCGGAAATTTTGGTGAGCCCGCCGCTCACTATCTGGCTGCCATCACCGCACTCAAAAACAGCCAACCCCAACGACGCGCCGACCTGTGGATGGACCTCGCCCTTTGGCATTGGTCAAAAGCCAACTTCTTCCCCGAAGACCGCGCCGCAGAGCTCCACGCCGGCCTCAATGCCGTCACCTCCAGCCTAGCGCTTCGGGCAACTGATCCGACAAAGCCCGATCCAGAAGTCGCTGCCGCCCAATGGCTGCGCGGGAACTTTCTCCTGCACCTTGCCGTGCTAGAGTCTGACCGCAATGCAGTGCTCGACGCTGGTGCCGCCTTCACCCTTGCCCTGAACAATGTGGACACCACGAGACGCCCCGAATTCCGCGCCACCATCCTCCATGATCAAGGCCTCGCTTTTCTTGAACAAACACGCACTCGCACAGAACAGGCCGGACGCACTGAAGCCATCGGCTGCTTCACCGAGGCCTTAAAAATTCGCAATGGGAAGCTCGGAACAGGCAAAGTGGATGTGCGC
>CAZCAL010000369.1:3076-5133 GCA_964496625.1 uncultured Verrucomicrobiaceae bacterium
CGCCGAACGCCGCCTCACTCAACGTGCTGAATCTTTAGCAGCAAGAGCTCTCGCCTTAGCCTCCCCCGATGCCCCACCGGACGATCTAAAGTCCGCATTGCGTGACGCCCGTGGTGCCCTGGAACTGACGCTGCCAGACGAGCCAGGCCCAGCATGGATTCAATCCAAAGTTGCCGAGTTGATCGCAACAGTGAAACTTTATCACGACAGCACCCTGAGCAACGGCACGAAGAAGCAGGAAGACAAAGCCGTCGAGGAGATATTCAAAATCGGCGCGGAAGCCTTGGATCACTATCCGCAGGAGCTATCCAAAAACCCTTGTGTGCCTCAACGAGCAGAGATCATCACCGCCCTCAACCCAGGTCTCCACAACACCGATAAGCCTTCACTCCACGTCGATCCACGAATCGTCCAAAGCATCCTTGATAAGTTCAAGGGCATGGCGCTCGACACCGAAACCCAGGACGCACTCCGAGGGCTACAAGAGACTTTCTCTGAACGATAAACATTTCGCACTAGACAGCGCTGGGCGTGCCATTAGTTTTCATCCAGGTTTACTTTCGGGGATATAGCTCAGTTGGTAGAGCGTCTCGTTCGCAATGAGAAGGTCAGGGGTTCGAATCCCCTTATCTCCACCAAAGTGGCTCGCAGAGCCAAAATGACGGGAACCCAAAAGAGGAGCCCTTCAAATCTTGGGAGACTGGCGAGACTGCACAATGTCTGGCCGTCCACGCTTAACCCGGCAGCACCGTAACCTAGCAGCGCAATCAGATCAGGTTGAGTTTTTCTAACTTTCCAAGCGGAATTGGCGGCGCAGAAAAAAACGATCCCGGCCAGCGCGAGTCCAATCAGGCCACCATGCACACCTGTGGAGATAATGACGCTGTGTAGATGGTGCATCAGCCCAGAAGGGTCGGGAGGCAGATGCTGCGCCCACTTTGGACCCGTGCCCCATTCGCCGATTCCGATGATAAAGGCATCGCTCTCGACGAGAGACTTCCAGCCAGCCGCATAAATCTCAAAGCGTCCGTTGTCGCCACGGCTTATGACTTCGCCTGCAAGTGACGTCCCCCGCGAAGCCCCGACGAAATTCCGTGCGGCAATCAGATAAGTAGAGGCGACCACGGTAAACATGACCATCACAGGCCAACCCCGCCGCCACCCACGGACGAAGCATAGAACAAGATGCCCAACGAGAAGCGAGAGCATGGCACCTCGGCTGCCTGTGAGAAAGGTGGCGCAGTGAAGCACCGTAGCGGCGATCCAAAGTAGCGTCTTCGATCGTTGCTGCGGTTCGTTCTCTAGGTTCTGACACAGCCAAAGCCCGTTGAATCCAAAAATCAGCCCTGCACATACCGGGTTCTGTCCACCGTGAACGAAGATGTTTGAGAGTCTCTCGCCCAGAATATGGCCGGTCAAAACAAAGTTGTAGAGGATGATGGATGCTGCTGCTGCGGTCGCAGTAATCGCTCCACTAACTTTTCCGATACGGCGAATCATTGCCACATCATCACTGATTTCCCAGAGTAAGATCACAAGCAGTATCAGCAGAGCTATTCCAATCAGCCCACGCATCATCTCTTCGATTGGGTGCGGTGTCGCGAAGGCGGCATTGCTTACGGAACGCAGAGTCATCCAAGTCAGAAACAGCCCTGCAAACAATATGCCAGGACTGCGCAATGCCTTGACGATCGTTCGCCGAAGATCGATTTGCTGCACAGCAACGAGGCCTGCCACCGCCAACCAGCCGAGGTGATGCCACTCGCTCGGCAGCCACGCGTGGCCGGAGATGTATCCTGCTATCGCAGTGAAAAGATTTTCTCGTCGAGGCGCGTCTTGTGCAGTGATCATCAGCTGTTTGCCAAACGCAATGACAAGAGAACGGCGACGGTGATGCAGATGACCATACCGACGACTGGAAGGCGCCATGGACGCATACGCAGCGCTGCTTTGTCGGGATTGCTTGGGTGATGATAAACTCTCACTGCTGCGCCTGGGCGATGTTTTCCAATGAACACAGCTAGCGTTTGGTCGCACGTTGGCGGGGTGCTTGGATC